>JAZQLT010000026.1:0-2819 GCA_045542815.1 Candidatus Scatosoma sp.
TTAATCAAGAAGATCCCCAAAATCAGAGCCTTCCATAGATTCAGAAAGTTTAAACATTTTTGCGTAATATTTAAATTCTTCTTTCATTTGCGCCATCTCTTCCTCTGAATAGTAAGACGAGAGCAACGTAATTTTAAGATAGATAGGAGATAACCGCTCCTTCATAATTCTATTCTTCAAAGTACGATACAACGCAGGGTCGCTCTCTTCGTACTTTTTAATGCTTTCCAACGCTTTATCAAAAGCTTTGTCAATTTTTTCAACGACTGGTTGTGTCCATAAATCCCTGCTGTTTATTTCCCCATAAATACCGCCTGATTCGGGATTAACAGCATTTTGATAATAGGCATATCTATCCCGCAAAATTTGATAAAACTCATAGAGATAATCCGCTGCATCTTTATAATATGCCGACATAAATTTACGAACCAAATCATCATAAGAAAGACTCAAATCCCACATAAGAGATGATTCTACGTACGAACGCATTTCTTGAAAACAAGTCGTGTAAGAATCCGCCGCTTGCGAGGAAATGCAGGCTACGCCAAACTCTTTACAAGTTTCATACATTCCTTTAACCGTGCCGAAGTTGTTGAAGTTAATAAGATAATTACGGAAGTTGATATCGTAAAGATACATAATTAACTGACCGTCTGCAATCACGCTCCAATCTTTCAAATTCTTGTATACGCTTGCATTTTTCGGGCTATCGATTTGGAACGCAAAGTTTGCGCCGATAGGCGTATAGAAAATATACAAATCGTCCACAGGAACAACCTTATCGCTATACGCGACAATCTCCCCGCTCTCCGTCGTTTTTACGGGTGCAGCCTCTGCCGCATAATACGCATAAATAATATATTTCACACGCCTGCCCGGTTGATTTTCGTGCAACCAAGCGTTTGCGCGTTCAATAACGTTGTTCACAAATGCAACCTGTAAACCCGCGACGTTCCCTGCGTATTCGTTTATTGCCGCTACGCATCTATCACAATCGCAATAGCTCACATTGTCTTCTTGCCCAAACATAAAATACTGCGCGTCGGGATATTGTTGGAAAAATTCGATGAAACGATTCGCCGCCACCGTTTCCAAGGTTTCGCCACCTGTCCAGCAAAGCTGCATATCCTTCGTGCCGTAATTGCTAAACCAGTCGGGATGATGCTCTTGATACGTAATACCGTTTCCACATCCTTCCAAGCCGCAAGTACATTTCGCATCGGGAAGAATGTACTGCGAAGCTTGACCATGCCCCCAAGCAACCAAGCCGAATGTCGGGCTGGGCGAGGTCATACGATAACGCCTTACCGTATCTCTATCGTCGCGAAGGTCCGCCTTCGGCAACATACGCATTTCAAAAGAAGGATTGACTGAATACCCCGTGTAGTTCAACAAGGGAACGTCCTTTTTCTCTTCATAATAAATCTCATCCGCGGCGAAAAATTCATAACCTATTGTATCGGCAAGAAAATCGTATGCACCGTAAAGCACGCCGCTGCTGCTAGTATAATCGGGACAGGAAATATATATATTTTTATCTACCGTCTTAATATAGTATCCAGAATCGACAATGTCGTCAGAGGATAACGCAATCCCTACGTTTTTCTCCCATAAAGACGTATGTCCCAAAGAAATAACGCAATCAGGATTTTTAAGCGCGCTCTCCGTTACGACAGGAATTGCATTCCCTGTCGCTTTTTGAAGATTGGCTGCCAATTCATTAGCAGCAAAGCTTTCGTAAAAGTTTGCGTCGTTGCGAATTAAAATACTATATTCGCTAACGCCGCCTTGATACAAATATTCCCCTTCCACGACCGTTACCAACGGCTCATCTTCTTGCGCGGTTTGTTTTCCACCGTCCTTACAAGCAAAGCAGGGAAGTATTAAGGCACAAGATAATGCCAAAGCCATATATCTAAAAATATTTTTCTTTCTCATTATCAATCTCCTTATTTCACCCAGAACTCCATTTCTTTTACGGTAGTATTATAATACTCGTCGTACGCCACGATACGCAAAACGTAACGTCCTTTTTGCAGAGCCACAAATGCATTATCGCCAGCTTTAAAGGCGTTTTCATAAAGCTCGTTCTCCTTTGCCAGCAAAGACGTTATTTTTCCGTTCTCATTATATTCAAGCAAACGCATTTCGTTGTTCGGCAAAATCACGGTTACCTGAACGTAACAATTTTCCCCATTATCTTTTGCTGTATAAGAAGGAATTTTGATTTCGCTACCAACCTGATATTCCTTTTTCAAATTATCCTTTACTTCCAACGTAGGCGCTATTTCGTCGCTCACAAAAATAGTATAAGGAAGGCTCGTCTTATTGCCGTTCGTATCCTTTGCGTAATACGTCACCAAATAGTACCCCGCTTTATCCAAAGTAAAGGTGAGAGCCTCTCTCGCGTCGCCGCCGCCAAGAATTTGCCCGGAAGGAGTTTCTACACTCACAGAAAACTCTTGAATTTGCCCAAGCACGTCGTATGCTTTTGCCGTAGGAATTTTTGCCTGCGTCCCTAATTTTTGACGCAATATAAACGCTTCGTCTAATAGAATAATCGGTTTTACCTCGTCCAAAGCTTTATCAAGACTACTCTTGTTATAACCCATAGGCTGATTGCAAATTTGCGTTATAGAAATGGAAGATTCTTCTTCTACGCCTTCAAAGAAAATACCCAAATAAATCGTTTCGGAAAATCCTTCAAACGCGTTTCCGTTATCATACGCAGAAATCGTCGCAAGCACACTGCCACTGGTATCTATAATTCTCTTGGTATCGTTTGTCAAAGCAAAGGTCAAAATATCCTTGCTTGTTGC
>JAZQLT010000027.1:0-8917 GCA_045542815.1 Candidatus Scatosoma sp.
TTGCTTTACGGGGCTTTGCGGCATGATCGACCCCGTCCGTCCCGAAGTAAAGGACGCAATCGAACGTTGCTTGGAAGCAGGTATCCGTCCCATCATGATCACGGGCGACCATATCGATACGGCAATCGCAATTGCAAAAGAACTGGGCATTCTCAACGAGAACGTGCGCGCGGTATCCGGGTCGCAGCTTGCCGAAATGGACGCTGAAACGTTTGCAAACGAATTCCAAGGCATATGCGTGTACGCCCGCGTGCAGCCTGAACATAAAACGCGTATCGTAACCGCTTGGAAGAACGCGGGCTACGTTACGGCAATGACGGGGGACGGCGTTAACGACGCGCCTTCCATCAAGGCGGCGGATATCGGCGTCGGTATGGGCATCACGGGTACGGACGTTACCAAAAACGTTGCGGACATGGTGCTCACGGATGACAATTTTGCCACCATCGTCGGCGCAGTGGAAGAAGGGCGTAGAATTTACGACAATATCCGAAAAGCCATTCAGTTCTTGCTCGCGTCCAACATGAGCGAAGTCATCGCGATCTTCGTTGCGACCATGCTTGGCTTTACCATTCTGAAACCCGTGCATTTGCTCTGGATCAACCTTGTTACCGACACCTTCCCCGCGCTCGCACTCGGTATGGAAAGTGCGGAAGACGACATCATGAAGCGCAAGCCAAGGTCGTCCAAAGCGGGGCTATTCTCCGGCGGTATGGGTGTGGACGTCGTATATCAAGGCTGCTTGGTGGCGATTTTGGTGCTCGTATCCTACTTCATCGGTTTGTATATTGAAACGGGCAGCCTTGCAATCGCAAATAACGATCACGGTATCACCATGGCGTTCTTGACTATGTCTATGGCGGAGATCTTCCACAGCCTTAACATGCGCTCGCAACGGGGCAGTCTGTTCGCTATGAAAAAGCAGAACAAGATGCTGTGGTTTGCGGCTTTGGGTACGTTCGTTTTGACGACGCTCGTTTGTGAAATTCCTTTCCTTGCAAGCGCCTTTGGGTTTACGACGATCGGGCTTTTGGAATACGCGATTGCAATCGGCGTAGGGCTTTGCATCATTCCCATCGTGGAAATCGTTAAACTTTGCCAGCGCGCATACGCTCGCAAGAAAAATAAGTAATCGGCGCGAAAATCGGGGGGAATACCCATGTCCGCGTTGAAAATATAGAAAATTATCCGAAAAAGCGTGATTTTTTCAAAAAAATTTGCGTTTTTTCGGATATTTTTTTCGCTAAACCCTTGACCGATTGATTTAGATATGTTATAATAATACTTGTAAAAGCGGGATTTTAATATTCCAAACGTAAAAACCGATAAATTTTAGGAAACCAATTTGCTAAAAAGCGAATAATAAAACGAGGTGTAAAATGGCGAAACCTGAAAAAACTCAACAAGACAAATTTGACGCATTGTATCAGTGGCTTTCGTACGAATTGCAGCAGGCGAGAGACGCATTGATGACAGAGGTTCGGATGTCCTCCGCGCAAATCGGCTCTTTATACAGCGAGCTGAAGAGCGACAGCGAAAAGACCTCGGCTACGGTCGCGCAGGAAATCCGTTACAGCTACAAGCAGAACCAGACCATTTACGATGGCTTGGCGTCCATGCTCACGAAGGAAGTGGGTGAAAGATTAAACGCAATGGACGAAAAGCTTGCGGCTTTGGAGCAGCTTCAGGTTATGCTCAACGAGCTGAATGAAATCAAATACAGCTACATGCACTTGCAAGGTGTTTGCAGCAATTTGACCGCTATCGTTTCCAACGAAGTAAATCCCAAGCTTGACGTAATCAGTGCAAAGCAAGCGCTTTTGGATCAGATCGAAGGTACGATCAACGAAATCAACGCGAAACTCGAAGGTTTCCTTCCCACGGAAGAAGACTATAAGAAGCTCACGGAAGAAATGGAAAATTCCGTTGCAACGCACACGGGCGAAGTGCTCGAAGCGGTTGCGGCAATTCCCGTAGCGGAAAACGTAGATTATAACCGTATCGTAGAAGAAGTCGGCGATAAGCTTCTTGACATTCTCAACCAAATCAAGAGCGAAGAAGTTGCGCCCGAGCAGGTTGAAATCGATTACGACAAAATCGTGTACGGCACGGCAGAGAAGGTAGTTGAGTCCCTTCCTTGCCCCGAAAAAGTAGATTACAACCGCATTGGAGAAGCGGTTGCAAGCAAGATTGATATGGAAGCTTTGGCGGCAGCGGGTGCTGCAAAAATCGTGATCCCGGAAGTGGACTATGAACGCCTTGCAGACCTCGTAGTAGAAAAATTGACGGGTAGCACCGAACAGACCTGCGAAGTTATCCTTGACGACGCTGGTTTCGATGAAATCGCTGCAAAGGTTGCGGATAAGCTTACCCCCGAAGCAATCGATTACGATAAGATCGGTCAGCTGGCGCAAGCGGCGCAGGTAACGCCCGAACCCGTTGATTACGACCGCATCGCAACGATCGTAGAAGATAAGCTTTCGAGCGAAGAGCCTACATACGATCTCGTTATCGACGAAGAAGGCATCAGCGCAATTGCAAAAGGCGTTTCCGAAGAAATCTGCCAGATGTGCGCAAGCTGCGAGCTTGAATACGAAGAAGCTCCCGTAGAAGAAGTTGCGGAAGAACCCGTTGAAGAAGCGGTGGAAGAAGTCGTTGAAGAAACGGTGGAAGAAGCTCCCGTAGAAGAAGTAGTCGAAGAACCCGTTGAAGAAACGGTAGAAGAAGTCGTTGAAGAAACGGTGGAAGAAGTAGTGGAAGAAGCTCCCGTAGAAGAAGAGCTTGCTGCAACGGCTGCTCCCGTTTACGAAGAAGTAGGCAACGACCTTGTCGATGCAGAAACCGGTCTCGTGATCCGTTTGAAGAGAAGCTTCACGGCGAAGATGAAACAGAGCGAAGAAAGAATCAAAGGCTATTACAGCGACATTAAGAACGAATTGACTTCCTTCAAGAAAATTCATTCCAACGTAAGCTGGCACGGCGACAGATTCAACCTTGGCCGCGACACGATCGCAAAGATGAACATCAACGGTAAGACCCTTTGCTTCTACCTTGCGCTTGATCCCAACGATCCCGAACTCAAATTCACCGTATATCATCAGAAAGACGTAGGTATGCAGAAGGCATACGAAAGCACGCCTTTCATGGTAAAGGTAAAGAGCGACGCAGCAGCGAAGAAAGCTCTCCGTCTGGTTGGCTTGCTTGCTGAAAAGCTTGGCGCGCAGAAGAAAGACGGTTTTGAAGCGGTGGATTACGTAGAAGAATTTGCTTATCAATCCACGAAGCAGCTCTTCGATCAAGGCTATATCAAAGCAAGCAAAGAAAAGAAAGTTGATTTCAGCAAGTTCTAAGCAATAAGAACGAAAACAAAAGACACATATAAATAAAGAAAGAGCGCTGATAATTCCTATATTTTCGGCGCTCTATTTTATAGATTTTAAGGAGTAACAGTGAAGGAAAAAAAGCAAGAAAAACCCCTTCGGAGCGAAGCCGCTCCGAAACAAACCCGTCCTACAAAAGGAAAAAGAAATCCGATGGGCACGTCGTTTGACGCACTTCCCGCACAATCGGGCAAGGATAAGAAGAAATCTCGCGTAAGTGCCCGTACGGATACGAAAACGATCAAACCGCCCCGCGCAAGCAAGCCTGTCAAGACGGAAAAACCTGTTTCAAGTAAAGCAAAACAGCCCGTCAAAAAGGAAAATGCAGGCAAAAAAGGCAAGAAGAAAGCGGTGAAAATTTTATTCCTTGGCGGCGTAGGGGAAATCGGGAAAAACATGACCGCGCTGGAATACGGTAACGATATCGTAATCATCGACGCAGGGCTTACCTTCCCCAACAACGAGGACATGCCGGGGGTGGACTCCGTTGTTCCCGATATCACCTATCTTGCGCAAAATAAGGATAAAATCCGCGGCGTATTGCTTACGCACGGACACGAAGACCATATCGGCGGCATTCCCTATCTCATGAAGGAATTAAACGCCGCAACACCCATATACGGCACGAAACTCACCTTGATGCTTACGGATAATAAATTACAAGAGCATCACATTCAAAACACGGTGCAAAGAGTAGTCGTTCCCGGAGACCGCGTTAAATTGGGCGCGTTCGACGTGGAGTTTATCAACGTAAATCACTCCATTTCGGGCGCTTGCGCACTTGCAATCCGCACGCCCAACGGGCTTATTTACCATAGTGGAGACTTTAAAATCGACTTGACCCCCGTTGCAGGCGAGCCCATTGATTTGAAGCGTATTGCAGAGCTTGGGAAAGAAGGCGTTTTGCTGTATATGAGCGAATCGACGAACATCGAACGCCCCGGCTATACGATGAGCGAAACGGTGGTAGGTACAACGCTTGACCATTTGTTTTCCGAAAACACACACCGTCGTTTGATTATTGCGACGTTTGCTTCCAACGTGCACCGCTTGCAGCAGATCATCGACTTAGCGGTAAAATATCGTCGTAAAGTTGCGTTGTCGGGCAGGAGTATGTTCAAAGTCGTTGATGCGGCGGTGAAAATCGGTGAGCTGAAGATTCCCGAAGGCGTTTTGATTGATATAGAGAAGACGAAAAATCTGTTCGACGGAGAGCTTTTAATTGTTTCCACAGGCTCGCAAGGCGAACCCATGTCCGCGTTGACGCGCATGGCAATGGGGGAATTTAATAAAGTAACGATCGGGGAAAACGATACGATCATCATTTCCGCGAACCCCATTCCGGGCAACGAAAAGATGATTTACCGCGTAATCAATAATCTGTATAAGAAGGGCGCAAGGGTTGTGTACGAGAGCTTGGAAAAAATCCACGTTTCGGGACACGCTTGCCAAGAAGAGCATAAAATTCTGCATACTCTTCTTAAACCCAAGTTCTTTATCCCCGTGCACGGCGAATATCGCCATTTAAAGCGTCATGCACAGCTTGCGCAGGCACTGGGTATGCCCGAACGAAATATTCTCATCACCGACCTTGGAAACTGCGTAGAACTCACCGAAGATAGCATGCAATTCGGCGAAAACATACAGGCAGGTACGAGATTAATCGACGGTGCAGGCGTAGAAGACTACGGGACCAGCGAAGTCATGAAAGACCGTTTGAAGATGTCTGCGGACGGTGTATTCACGGTGGCGCTTGCCGTAACGGGTAACTACGTGATTAACGATCCCGTAATTGAAGCGCACGGCTGCGTGTTTACGGGCGAGGATATGGAAACGGACGCGCGCGCGGTTGTGCAGCGTGCGGTAGAGAGCTATAACTATCAAAGTGGGAACAAAACCGAACTTGCGCTCGCTATCCGAAAAGCGCTTAAAAACTATTTCTATAAAAAGACCAAGCAAGCGCCCTTGATCGTGGTTTCGATTTTGGACGTGTAAGGATACGAATGAAATATACGGCATCGCTCGTAAAACTGAATATTGACAAGCGGATATCCGCCCGCCGCGCGGAAGCGTTAGAAAGGGGAATTCCCGTTGCTGATGACGAAACATTGAACTTCTTGCTGTTGACCCTTCGGGCAACCCGCCCCGCGCGCATTCTGGAGATAGGCACGGCGGTGGGATTATCGGCGGTGGCAATGCTACAAGAGCTTCCCGCCGCGCGGCTCACCACGATTGAGCTGGAAGAAGAACGCTACGCAGAAGCCAAAGCAAATTTTGCGGATTTTTGCGTATCGGAGCGCGTCAATGCCTATTTAGGCGACGCGGGGGAAATTCTCGCCATGATGGACGGAGAATTTGATTTCGTGTTTTTAGACGGCCCTAAGGCGCAATACGAGAAATATCTGTTTGATTTAAAGCGCTTGATGAAAGACGGCGCAATTTTGTTTGCCGACGACGTTTTGTTGTACGGCTGGGTCAGCGGAGAAGAACCCACACCGCAAAAGCGGCACTCTATCGTGGATAAAATCCGTTCGTATCTAGATACGGTAACGAACGATCAAGATTTTATCACTTCCGTGCTCAACGTAGGCGACGGAGTGGCTTTATCCGTTTACAGAAAAGAAAAACGCGATTAAACGCGTACATGGGTGGCTCATTTTGAAAAACGAAAGAGAAAACAATAAAATTAACGCAGAGCTGTTAGCACCCGCGGGGAGTTATGCAAAGCTTCGCACCGCGCTGTATTTTGGCGCAGACGCGGCGTACGTAGGGGGCAAGCAGTTTTCTTTGCGCACCTTCGCGGACAATTTCACGGCGGAAGAGCTTTGCTCAGCCGTGCAGTATGCTCATGGGCTTGGGAAAAAGGTGTACGTAACAGCGAACGTATTTGCACGCAACGCCGATTTTCCCATGCTGGAAGAGTATTTTAAGACGCTTTCTAAAATCGGCGCAGACGCGGCGATTATCAGCGATCCCGGCGTCGTGTATGCGGCGAAAAAAGCCGCGCCCGATCTACCCATCCACCTTTCCACGCAGGCGAACACCACGAATAAGTACGCAGTGAAATTTTGGCAGGAGCAAGGAGTTTCCCGCGTCATTCTCGCGCGCGAGCTTTCCATTCGAGAAATCGCTGAAATCCACGAATTTACGCCCGAAACGGAACTGGAAGCTTTCGTGCACGGTGCAATGTGTATTTCCTATAGCGGCAGATGTTTGCTTTCCGATTATTTAGACGGGAGATCTTCTAACCGCGGTGCGTGCGTGCAGTCCTGCCGTTGGCGTTATGAAATGCGCGCGCTCAACGCCACGAACGGTCAATCGGAGTGGCTTGGGATCGAACAGGACGAAAAGGGTACGTATATTCTGAACAGTAAGGATTTGAACATGCTTGCGTATTTGAAAGAAATGGAAGGGGCAGGTGTGCGTTCATTCAAGATCGAAGGCAGAATGAAGAGCGGATATTATCTCGCTACGGTCATCAATGCCTATCGAAGACTTATGGACGGCGGCGACTTTTCGCTTTCGGAAAGAGAGCTTTCTAACGTTGCGCATAGGGAATATACGACGGCGTACGCGCTGGGCAAAAACAGCGAAACGGTGAATTATACGGACAGCCAGTCCAAGGGTGATTATACCTATATAGCCGACGTCAAGGGCAGCGAAAACGGGTTCGCGCTTGCGGAAATGCGCAATCGCTTTAAGAAGGGGGACTTGCTCGAAGTGCTGTCTCCCAGCGGAAATTTTGGCAAAACCTTTGTCGCGGAAGAAATTTTCGATTCTAAGGGCGAGCGAACGGAAGATGCCAAGCTCGTGCAAGAAGTCTATAAGATCAAGTGCCCGTACGCACTGAAAAACGGGGACTATCTTAGAAGAAAAATCAACGAAAAATAATTTTTAACAGAAGGATAGAAATATGAGAAAAACACAGTTACAAAGATACGCAAAATTGCTTGCAAAAACGGGTCTGAACGTAAAAAAGGGTCAGACGGTATTCATCGCGGCGGGGCTGGATCAACCCGAGTTCGTGGCGATGGTTACGGAAGAATGCTATAAGGCAGGCGCGAGCGAAGTCTATGTGGAATGGGCGTACCAGCCCGTGGACAAGATCAGTTCGAATTACAGAACGCTGGAATCCCTTTCCGAGTTGAAGCCTTGGGCAAAAGCGAAATGGGAATTTAAGGCGCAGAATTATTCCTGCCGTCTTTGGATCGATTCGGACGACCCCGACGGTATGAGCGGTGTGGATCAGCAAAAGATGAGCAAAGCCCGTCAAGCGCTGTATCCGCAGGTCAAGCCTTTCCGTGAAGCGCTCGAAAACAAGCACCAGTGGTGTATTGCGGCAGTCCCCGGCAAGGCGTGGGCGAAAAAGGTGTTCCCGCACCTGTCCGAAAAGAAGGCGATGGAAGAAATGTGGAAGGTGATTTTGCATACTTCCCGTGCGGACGGCAGAAATCCCATTGCAGCATGGAAAGAACACAATGCCGATTTGGACGCGCGCTGTGCGTATTTGAACGGTTTGGGGTTGAAGTATCTCGAATACAAGAGTGCGAACGGTACGGATTTTAGGGTAGAACTCTTGGAAGACGGCGTATTTGCGGGCGGCAATGAAAAGACTTTGCAGGGCAGAGTGTTTAACCCCAATATCCCCACGGAAGAAGTGTTCACTTCTCCCAAAGCGGGCGCGGCGGAAGGGATCGTGTATTCCACCAAACCCCTTTCTTACATGGGCGAGCTGATTGAAAATTTCTCCATGCGTTTTGAAGGCGGTAAGGTTGTGGAAGTAAAGGCAGAAAAGGGAGAAGAGCTCTTAAAGCATATGGTATCCATGGACGAAGGCGCGGCAAAGCTCGGCGAGTGCGCGCTGATCCCTTACGATTCTCCCATCAACGAATCGGGCGTGCTTTTCTATAATACTTTGTTTGATGAAAACGCAAGCTGCCACTTGGCGGTAGGGCAGGGCTTTAACGAATGCTTGAAAGGCTTTGAAAAGCTGACCAACGAAGAATGCAAAGCCCGCGGTATCAACGAGAGCATGATCCACGTGGATTTCATGATCGGTTCCCGCGATATGTCCATCGTCGGTATCACGAAGACGGGCAAGCGGGTGCAGATATTTAAAGACGGTAACTGGGCATTCTAATCGGTTAAGTTTTGCCTATGGCAAAGTTAAGTTTGCTGGTGCAAGTTAAGTTTTTCGCCTATGGCGAAAAGTGAAGTTTGCCCCTGCGGGGCAAGTTGCGGAAAATATAAATAACAGCCGAAACTTTCACGAAGTGAAAACTTCACTGCGACGAAGTCGCAACTTCACTTATCAAAGATAAACTTCACTTTCACAAAGTGAAAACTTCACCGTTTCACGGTCAAGCTGACTATAAACACGAACGCAAAGACACTAAGATTTGCCTGCGGCAAAGTTAAGTTTGCTGGTGCAAGTTAAGTTTTTCACCGTTGGCAAAAAGTGAAGTTTGCCCCTGTGGGGCAAGTGGAGGAAGATATAAATAACAGCAATAACTTTTTGCGGAACGCATAAAACTTCA
>JAZQLT010000028.1:0-5168 GCA_045542815.1 Candidatus Scatosoma sp.
GATATGCGTTGCAAAGCAACGCGTGGTGGGGATATTAGAATGTCCAACCATTTCGCAACAGAGCAAACTGTAAACACGAATGCAAAGACACTAAGACTTGCCCGCAGGTGCCACCCGCTTCACTTCGTTCAGAATGACAGAAAAGAAGTGTCATTCTGAGAAGCAAGGCAATTCACTTTTTAAGATACAATCGTGTGTCTATGAGCGTTATCCGTTTCGGGAATTGCGGGGAGCGGCGTAGCTTTCGGCGCGCGCTTTTTTCGGGGAGTTTTCGGCTTGTCCGCGCCGTACGCCGCGCCCCCTTCGAGTATGCGGTCGAACACTTCTTCCACGCTCTTTACAGGCAGGAAAGTAAGCTCGTTTTTAACGACTTCGGGGAGTTCGGCGATATCCTTAGCGTTCCCGTCGGGAATGAGCACCGTTTGAATGCCCACGCGTCTTGCGGCGAGCGCCTTTTCCTTCAAGCCGCCGATGGGGAGAACTTTCCCCCGTAAGGTGATTTCACCCGTCATCGCCACGTCGCCGCGCACGCTTGCGCCCGTCATCGCCGATAAAATAGCGGTGGCAATGGTAATACCCGCGCTCGGCCCGTCTTTGGGCGTTGCGCCTTCGGGTACGTGGATATGCAAATCGTTCTCGCGAAATTTTTCCGCGGGGATACCGTATTTCTCCGCGTTCGCGCGGATATAGGTGAGCGCGGCAAGCGCCGATTCCTTCATCACGTCGCCGAGCTTGCCCGTCAGCTTCACTTCGCCCTTGCCGGGCATGAGCATCGCTTCCACTGTCAAGGTCGTTCCGCCGACCGCCGTCCAAGCCAAGCCCGTTACCGCGCCAAGCGCCAAATCAAACCGTTCGTCGTCCGTCTTATAACGGGGTGCGCCCAAAAACGAGCCTACCATGTCCGCGTTGACGGTTACCAAGGGCAAATTTTTATCGTTTGCGTACTGCACCGCAATCTTGCGGCAGAGCGTACCTACCGTGCGCTCCAAGGTGCGTACGCCCGCTTCGCGGGTGTAGCCTTCGATCGCCGCGCGAATGCCGTCTATCGTAAAGCTCGCGTTGTTATCCGTCAAGCCGTTTGCGGCAAGCTGCTTGGGTACGAGATACCGCCGCGCGATCTCCGTTTTTTCTTCCAGAGTGTAACCCGACAGCTCGATGATCTCCATTCTGTCGCGCAGGGGCGCGGGAATGGTATCGAGCGCGTTCGCCGTGGTGATAAAGAGCACCTTGCTCAAATCGTAAGGGTATTCGATATAGCGATCGCGGAAGGTGGAATTTTGCTCGGGGTCGAGCACTTCCAACAGTGCGCCCGCGGGGTCGCCGTGCATATCCGAAGTGATTTTATCAATTTCGTCCAGCAGGAAGACAGGGTTGATAGAGCCTGCGTTCTTCATGCCGTACAAAATCCGTCCCGGCATCGCGCCGATATAGGTGCGGCGATGTCCGCGGATCTCCGCTTCGTCCTTGACGCCGCCAAGGCTCATGCGGACGAATTTTCTGCCCAAAGCGCGCGCGATCGAACGCGCGATGCTCGTTTTCCCCACCCCCGGGGGGCCGACGAAACACAAAATGGGCGCATTCATATTCCCCGTGAGTTTGAGCACCGCAAGGTATTCGGTAATGCGTTCTTTAATCTTTTCCAAGCCGTAGTGGTCGGCTTCGAGCACCGCCGTGCAATCGGCAAGACTTTCGGTGTCTTGGGTTTCTTCCGTCCAAGGGAGCGCAAGCACTTGTTCCAAGTACCCCGAAATGACCGTGTATTCGGGGGAAGAGGGTTGCATTTTGCCCATGCGGGAGATTTCCTTTAAGCACTTTTCTTCCAAGTCCTTGGGCAGGTTTTTCCCAAGAATTTTCGCACGGTACGCGTCTTCTTCCTTGCCGTCGTCGCCAAGCTCGCTGTGTATGGCTTTAAGCTGTTCGCGCAGGAAGTATTCCTTTTGATTTTTGTCGATATTTTGGCGTACGGCAGTGGCGATTTTCTTTTCGATTTTAGAGATTTCCAGCTCGTCGTTTAAACAGCGTTCAAAGAGCTTTAAACGCTCTATCAGGCGTTCTTCTTCGAGAATGGATTGCTTGATTTCCAAGCGTACGCGCATGGCGGAAAGGGCGATATCGATATACTCGTCGGCGTCCTGCGTGCGCTCTAATTTGGAAACGGTGTCCTTGGAAATTTTACCGTCGGCGGCAAGCACGTCTTTGACAAGCTCTTTTGCCGTGCGGAAGTACGCTTCTTCCAGTACTTCGTCTGCGCGGCGTAAAGGCAACGGCTCGGCAACGCCGAAAAAGCACCCGTCGGCTTCTTCAAAGGACACAACCCGCGCTTTGGCGCGGTATAAGCCCTCGCACAGCACGCGGATTGCCCCGCCTGTGAGCTGGGCGATTTGTTTAATTCTCGCTACGCACCCGACGGTGTAAAGGTCGGCGGTGTCGATATCGTCTTTTTCCGTTTGGCGTTGGGTGAGAATAAACACCATTCTATCCCCGCCCGCGGAAGCGCGGTCGATGGCGGTAAGGGTCATTTTTCTCCCCACTTCAAAGGAAATATTCGTGTGCGGAAACGCCACCTTGCCCCGCAGGGGCACGATGGGCAAAAGATTGGTATTGTTCGTTTGATTTTTTACGTTTTCCATGATGTTATATTATTAACCAGTTTTTCGCCTTTTCAAACACAAAGGGCGGAGCGTTCCCGCGCCCCGCCTTTTAGATGGAAACAAAGTTTATTCTTTTTCGTCCGGATCGGTAGAGCCGTAGGAGTAATCCGACTTGTAGTAGTATTTTTTATAACCCTTGTAGTTGTAATCCCGCATTTTCATGGTCTTGTAATCGTTGACGATAACGCCGAGTACGTTGGCTTTCGCGAAAGACAGGGTGTTAAGGGCGCGGGAAATATCGCTGACGAAGGATACTTCGTGGCGGCATACGAGCGCCGCGCCGTCCGTAACGGTCGCCAGCGCCAAAGCGTCGGAAACGAGCAGCACGGGGGGTGTGTCGATGATGACGTAGTCGTACTTCTTTTTCAGCTCGCTGAGCAGCTTTTTCATCGCTTCGCTTTCCAACAGCTCGTAAGGCTTAGGGGAATGCGTGCCGCAGGTGATATAGGACAGGTTTTCGTTTTCGGGGGATTGATAAACAACTTCGTCCAAAGTGTTTTGCCCCGAAAGGTAGTTGGAAAGTCCGGGAACGGGCTTTTGATTGAAATATTTTGCCACGCGGCCCTTACGGATATCCGCATCGACGATGATGACCTTTGCGCTGGACACTGCAAAGCTGTGCGCAAGGTTGACCGTAACGGTGGTTTTACCGTCTTCGGGGTATGCGGAAGTGAGCATAAGGGCAACGCCGCCTTCTCTTCTGGGCACGGAAACGGAAATGGCTGCTTTCAGATTACGGAAAGCTTCCGTGAGTGCGAAGGGGCTGCTCTCGTTTAACAGATACTCCGTTCGGCGATGAGACTGTCTTGCCTTTTCCGCTGCTTTTATCACGCGTTTTTGGTGCATACGGCGGGAGATTCTTGAAAAGATTTTCATGCCTTCACCTCCGTGTTTTTCGTGTCTGTGGGCAGAGCTTCTTCAATCGTGGGGATAACGCCCAAAATGGGAACGTTGAAGCTTCTGGGGATAATCTCGTAGTTACGCAGGCATTTATTCGATCTGTCCGCGATGATGATGATAATACAAGCGATCAAGCCCGCAAACGCCGCGCCCGCCAAGCCGTAGATAACCGCTTGCTTGGTGGTGTAGCCGGGATTCGTCATGGAAATATCGTCGCTGCGGGTAATTCTTTGACAGTTCGTACTGTCGTAGCCCGTGGGGACGACCATTCTTTCTTCAATGTAATTGGGAACGACGATCTTGATCGTTTCTAACAACTCCTGAGCAAAAGCTTCTTGATTGAGCACGGAGACCTTCACGTACACGAAACTGCGTGCAAGGTTGTTCGACTCCGTAGCGTTTTCGCCTTCTTTTAAGTAGGAGAAGGAGACCGCGCTGGAATATTTGGAAAGCGCCTGCTTATATTTTGCCGTTTTCGCCCAAGCGTTTAAAGCGGCTTCGCGCTTGCCCTGCGCTTCGTTGGACGCGGTTTTCGCCGCTTCCTGCGCCGCCAAGGAAAGAGCTTTTGAGCCCGTGCCTTCTCCGTCGCCTTCATACTTCGTATAAGCTTCGCTTAAAGCGGCGGTTGCAGGGTATTTCGCGCAAATACTTTGGTAAGCTTCGAAACTGTAAGAGATATTCTTGTATTCGTCGCGAGCGTCCGATTCGAGAATAAATTTCTTCCATTCCTGTTGCAAAGCTTTCAAATCTTCTTCCGCGGTTTTGCGCAATGTCGCGGCTTCCGCTGCTTTGTCGGCGGCGTTATCGATTGCAGCTTGCGCCGTATCGATCAATCCGTCCAAACCCAGCGCCGCTTCGGTTTTATTGCCTGCGTTCACCCACGCGCCCTTTGCGGGGAGCTGCTCGCCCTTTAAAATAAGCAATTCCGTGAAAGCGTCGGAGTTGAGAAGGCGTACCATGGCGTCCATAACGGGAACGCTGTACGCGCCGTAAATGCCGTACTGGCTTACGTTTTCCGTGCCGTCGATCGAGTCGCGGGATTCGGGGTTGATATAGAACTCCACGGTCGTGCCGTAGTAGTTGACGTCCACCGTTCTCCATACCGCAAAGCCTGCGCCCGCCAAACCGCCGACTAAAACGACGAGAATGATAATTTTAATTTTATTGAGTAAAATTTTAATCAAATCGACCAAATTAAACCCATCGTCTATCTGGATTTTTTCTTCCATGCGTGCCTCTTCGCGCATACGCGCGCTAAATTATTTTATCTATGCCCCTATTATAACAGGTATTCGCGCGTCTGTAAAGTGTTTTTCGACAAAAAAGCAAAATAAAAAATGAAGGCGCATGCCGTATGCGTCTTCATGTTTCGTCTCGTACATGGTATATGCGTTTATTTTTCAACGCGTACATGGTATGCGCGTTTTAGCACAACAATTGCGCTTTTTCGGGGAGAATAAGTACGCTTGCGTTATCCCCGCGCACGGAAAAAAGCTCTTCCTTATACGTTTTGTGCGGAATGAGATACACGCGTTTACTTTTCCACGCGCCGTCAAGCTCGATGGAGAACAAACTCTCGGCAACGATTTGCTTCATGATTTTTTCGTTGAGTTCCAC
>JAZQLT010000029.1:0-11659 GCA_045542815.1 Candidatus Scatosoma sp.
CCTCTCATCCTTGGGAAGAAAATATCGCGATCACCAAAAAAGTCGTTGAATACGCGCACGACCACGGCGTTGTAGTAGAAGCGGAACTCGGCAAGCTTGCAGGTATCGAAGACGACGTAAACGTTGACGCAGCGGACGCACAGTTCACTTCCCCCGACGAAGTAGAAGAATTCACCGCAAGAACGGGTATCGACTCCCTTGCAATCGCAATCGGTACGAGCCATGGCGCTTATAAATTCAAGCCCGGTCAGGACCCCAAACTCCGTTTGGATATCTTGGAAGAAATCGGCAAGAGATTGCCCGGCTTCCCCATCGTTTTGCACGGTGCGTCTTCCGTTCCCCAGGACAAAGTTGCTATCGTTAACAAGTTCGGCGGTCATATGCCCGACGCAATCGGTATCCCCGAATCCGAACTTAGAAAAGCCGCGCAGATGACGGTTTGCAAAATCAATATCGACTCCGACCTTCGCGTAGCGTTCACCGCAGCGATTCGTCAGCACTTCAGCGAACAGCCCAGCCACTTCGACCCCCGTCAGTATCTCGGCGACGCGCGCGCTATGATGAAAGAACTTGTAAAACACAAGATCGTCAACGTGCTCGGCTCGGCTGGTAAAGCGTTTTAATTTTTAATATCAATTAAACTGTTATAAAAAGGAACAAATTCTTGCGGATTTGTTCCTTTTTATTGCCTTATAATCTTTGTTTGTTAAGGGAAATATTAAATATACAGGCAATGCGCTATTATAACTTAAAATACTTTCGCATATTATGCTCAATTCCTTCTACCTTTAAATTTCCGAAAGAATCTATTTCTGCCGTTTTAAACTTTTTTCGAAAAGTAGTTGTTTGTCCACAATTTTCACAACTAATAGGCGGTTAAACTCGTACATGGTAGCCCCATTTTGAATTTTTATATAAAATAATCCCCGACGGAAACCGTCGGGGATATATCTTTCATAGAAACTCTTACGATTAAAGTTCTGCGAAGTATTTAATCGTTCTAACCATCTGGCTGGTGTAGGAGTTTTCGTTGTCGTACCAGGAAACAACCTTAACAAGGGTCGTACCGTCGCCCATGGGCATGCACTTCGTCTGCGTAGCGTCGAAGAGCGAACCGTAGGTGATACCGATAACGTCGGAAGAAACGATTTCTTCTTCCGTGTAGCCGAAGGATGCGGAAGCTGCTGCTTTCATTGCTGCGTTTACGGTAGCTGCATCTACTTCGCCTTCGCAAACTGCTACGAGCTGGGTAAGCGAACCGGTGGGAACGGGAACGCGCTGTGCGCAACCGTCAAGCACGCCGTTGAGTTCGGGAATAACGAGACCGATTGCTTTTGCTGCGCCCGTGGAGTTGGGAACGATGTTCACAGCAGCTGCACGTGCACGGCGCAAGTCGCCTTTGCGGTGAGGGCCGTCGAGAACCATCTGGTCGCCCGTGTATGCGTGGATCGTCGTCATGTAGCCTTTCTTGATCTTGGAAAGCTTGTTAAGCGTGTTTGCCATAGGAGCAAGGCAGTTCGTGGTGCAGGAAGCTGCGGAGATGATCGTGTCAAGCTTGGTAAGCGTCTTTTCGTTTACGCTGTAAACGATGGTAGGAAGATCGTTGCCTGCGGGAGCGGAGATAACGACTTTCTTTGCGCCAGCTTTGATGTGCGCTTCGGATTTTGCTTTGGACGTATAGAAGCCGGTGCATTCAAGCACTACGTCAACGTCAAGCTCACCCCAAGGGCAGTTTGCAGCGTCTTTTTCTGCGTAGATTTTAATGGTCTTGCCATCTACGGTGATGGTGCTTGCAGCTTCGTCAGCGGATACGGTGTCTGCAAGAGCATATCTGCCCTGTGCGGAATCGTACTTCAAAAGGTGTGCGAGCATGGAAGGGCTGGTGAGGTCGTTGATAGCAACTACTTCATAGCCTGCTGCGCCGAACATCTGTCTGAAAGCAAGACGACCGATGCGGCCGAAACCGTTGATTGCAACTTTTACGTTTGCCATAATGATTATTCCTCCAATATATGAAAAAAATTATTTTTTAGACTGTTTCTTAGGCGGAGTGTAGGCAATCTTTGCCAATCCGCTCTTGTCCAACTATCATTTTAGCATACTTTTTTTCTTTCGTCAATACTTTTGAGCGTTTTAATCGAAAATATTTTAACGATTTGACGCTCCTTGGCGATTTTTAAGGCTTTCTTTTAGAAAAATAATGAAAAACTTTTATTTTTTTGAAAATATTTTCGTAACTTTTATTGACAAAGCAAAAATATTATAGTATAATGAATATACCATAAAAATTAAGTATTACGCTTTTCGCGCAAGCGGCAGGGGTAAAGGAGGCAAAATCATGGCAAAAAAGAACAAAAAGAACCAGGTAGCAAGCACTGCTGTTTCCAGCTTTGACGGCCGCTTGCTCAACTACATCGGTACCGGCTTATTGCAGCTTCTCGTTATCGCTCTTATGGGCGGCATCGGCGCTGCGGTAATGTTCGCTCTTGGAACGGACAACGTTATTGGTATCGTTGTGCTCGCTGTATGTGCAGTTATCGGCCTTTGCTGGGCTGGCGTTATCTTCGTAAAATGGGAAACGAAGCACACTATCATCAACGGCTACAGATTGAAGTTTAAGGCTTCCGCGTTGAACCTTTTCTTTAACATCCTTAAATGGATCCTTCTCACCGTTATCACGATCGGTATCTACGCTTTGTGGCTTCCCATCAAAACGAGAAAGTGGAGAGTTAAACACACCACCGCAGCTCCCGTTGAAGATGAATACGGCTATGCACAGCCTCAGGTTACGTTCTATACCTATCCCCAGAAATAAGGCTACATAAAAAAACAAGAGCTTCGATGCTTTCGAGGCTCTTATTTTTTTGCCTTTTTATAAGCGACCCGCCAAGGGTCGCTTTTTATTCTATCCTTATTCCCTTCTGCTTCTTCCGCCGAACAGGATAAGCACCCACATTGCAAACCGCAAGAAATACACGAGCGAAGTAAGCAAAGACGCAAGGTAAGTGCGCGCCGCCGCGTCCAGCATTTTATCCGCATAGGGAAGTTCTTGCTCGGTGAGTATGCCCTCTTCTACAAGCATGACTTTCGCCCGCTTGCTCGCGTTAAGCTCCACAGGCAGCGTTACCAGCGCGAACAGGGTGGATAACCCATACAGCGCCACACCGAAAATTGCAAGGTAAAACCCAAGCTGGGAATTTTGCGTCGTATATACGAACGCGTCCAAAATCAATCCCACCAAAACGAGCGGCAACGCCAGCCTGCTCCCGATATTGGTAAGCGGTACGAGTACGGTGCGGAGCTTATAGGGCAAATACCCTTTTTTCTTTTGCATCACGTGCCCTATTTCATGCGCCGCTACGGCAACCGCCGCCACCGAAGTATTCCCGTAAACGCTTTCCGAAAGGTTGACTACCCTTTTCGTGGGGTGATAGTGATCGGAGAGCGTGCCCTTCACTCTGCCGACGGAAATATCCCGCACCCCGTTCGCGCGCAAAAGCCTTTGTGCGGTATCATAGCCCGTCATGCGGGAAGCTGTGGGGATCGCGCCGTAGGCTTTGAACGCGGAGTGCACCTTCGCGCTCGCGCTTGCGGCGAAAATCCCGCAAACGAGCATCAAACCGAAAAATAGCAAATAATATTCCAACATTTCCTGTCTCCTTCCTTATATTATATATAATATATATGGATTTTATCCGTTTACAAATCAATCGAAAACGGGTACAGCTCGGATTTAGAAACCCCGCGGTCCTTCGCCGCGCGTTTTAACGCTTCCTTTTTATCCAAGCCCGCCGCCATATAATGACGGATATGCTCTTGTTCCGAGAGCGCGTTTAAAGGGCTTTCCTTCTCTTCCGCGCCGCCGACGATAAGCACGTACTCCCCGCGTTTTTCCCCCGCAAGCCCGTCTTTCAGCTGAAAATTCACCGCCTGCTCATGGATTTTCGTAATCTCGCGCACAGCCGCCGCGGGGCGGTCGCCAAACACTTCGTACATCGCCTTGATATCCTTATCCACGTCCTGCGGCGCGGAATGGAAAGCAAGGGTCAAATCGCTGTCCTTGTATTTTTCAAGCAGCGCTTTTTTTTCGCTGTTTTTTTCGGGCAAAAACCCGATAAACGCGAACCTGCCCGCAGGCAAAGCCGATAAAACAAGCGCCGCTACGAACGCGCAAGCCCCCGGAATAAGGGTGTAAGGCTCGCCGTTCTCGCGCAAGGTTTTGCAGACGATATTGCCGGGATCGGAGACGACGGGCGTACCCGCGTCGGAGACTACCGCCACGCTTTCTCCCCGTCTGGACGCTTCCAAAATCTTTTGCGCCGCTTCCGTTTCATTGAATTTATGGCAGGCATATAAAGGCTTTTTAATCTCGTACGCATTCAAAAGCTTGAGCGTATGTCTTGTATCTTCACAGAAAATGACATCCGCTTCTTTGAGCGTTTCGAGCGCACGGAGAGTGATATCTTTCAAATTCCCGATCGGCGTTGCTACAAAACTAACCATTTTTTTCTCCTTTACTGTCTAACGGCAAAAACCGCTATGCGGTTAATAACGCAAAACTTCGTTTTGCTAATTGGGTCCGCTTTCGTGGGCTTTGCCCACGCCCACAAGGGACCACGTCCCCTGACCCTTAACTGTTATAGACCGTGTCCAAAATTTCCGTGTGCGGTTTGCCGCCTTTTACCGCTTCTATCATAATCAGATAGGGCTTCGAGCCACACCTGCCCCCTACGAATTGCAGTTTTTTCACTTCCAGCTTATGCGCGTGCAGGGTGTAGCATACTTCCGCCAAACGGTCGGCACGGTGCAGCATACAAAGCCTTCCGCCAAATTTTAACGCAAAGCTTGCCGCCCGCGCAATCTCGTTTAGCGTAATCGTAAGCTCTTTACGGCAAATGGCTTTACAATACTCGTCGTTCTCCAACCCGCCCCGCTCGTAGGGGGGATTGCAGAGCACGAGCGAGAATTTCTCGTTGTATTCTTTGGGAATATCCTGCAATCTTCCTTGCTGAAAAGAAAAATTATCAAATCCGTTGTATGCCGCAGTTTTTTTCGATAAAGCGGAAAGCTCTTCCTGCAGCTCGAATAAGGTAAACTCCAAATCGGGGAATTTGGGCTTGTTCAAGGCGTAAAAATGGAACGCCACAATGCCGCTCCCCGCGCAAAAATCCGCCACCTTATCTCCCTTTTTCGCCTTTGCAAATCTCGATAACAGCACGGAATCGGACGTGAAACGGTACAAACGGGTGTCCTGCACGATCTTTAACCCGTCTATCAGCATATCTTCCAAAACTTCGTTTTCGCCAAGCTCGATATCCCGCATACTCTCCTGCCTTACCTTATTTTATATCAGTATAGCACGGAAACGGAAAAAAGTCAAGGGCGGAAAGCGCGCGGAATATTTTTACCAAGAAAAACGCACGCTGTTTATGTGAATACTTTAAACGAAAATCTGCAAAAAAATCTAACGGAACTAAAAAAACTGCTCCCGTCCGAGGACATCTTAACCTACGAGTTTTCAACGCAGGACGGTGTAGCCTGCGCAATCGTCTATGCGGACGGAATTGTAAATAAACAGCTTCTCGGCGACCTTGTCGCGCGACCCTTATCCCGTCTTTCTCTGCGCAAAGAAAGCGGGGAAAACAAGCAAAAGGACGGGGGCATGTACGAGAATACGATAGAAACCGTCAAAAAAACCACTCTTTTCCCAGAGCTTAAAGAAATGCAAAAAATGCAGGATATCCTAAAAGAAGTATTGGACGGGAACGCGCTCCTTTTGATTGACGGCGTGGCTACGGGCTTGATTGTGGGGGCAAAATTTTTGCCCGTACGCGCGATTGTAGAGCCGCCCACAGACATCGCCGTGAAAGGCCCCAGAGAAGGCTTTATCGAAGATATTAAAACGAATATGTCGCTTATACGAAAGCGCTTAAAAACCCCTGAGCTACGTTTTCAAAGCATGCGGGTGGGGAAACGTTCGGATACCATGGTCGCGGTATGTTGGTTGGAAGGCACGGCGAATGAAGACGTCAAATCCCGCATTATTAAGGATTTGGAAAGCATTGAAATCGATTGCGTACCCGATTCGTCCTATATCTCGTCCATGCTCGCTCCGCGCAAGCATTCTATATTCCACTCTATCGGCAAAACGGAAAAACCGGATATCTTCGCCGCAAAGCTCAGCGAAGGCAGAGTGGGAATTTTGGTGGACGGCTCGCCGATTGCACTCACCGCGCCTTTTCTGCTCACCGAGGATTTGCAAAGCAGCGAAGACTATTTCATCTCGCCGTTCATGGCGACGATTTTCCGTTTCTTGCGCTTTTTCGCGCTGTTCGTCGCGCTCCTGCTGCCCGCGTTTTACGTTTCTGCGCAGCTTTTTAAAATCCAGCTCTTGCCTTTGGGGCTCACGCTCACTATCGCCAGCAGCATACGCGAGCTACCGCTCTCCCCAAGCTTAGAAATGTTCGTGGTGCTATTTTTACTGGAAGTGCTCAAAGAAGCGAGTATCCGTATGCCCAAATACGTAGGCATGTCGCTATCCGTCGTCGGCGCGCTGGTGCTGGGGGAAACGGCGGTGTCCGCAGGATTTTTGTCCACGCCCGCGATCATCATCGTCGCCTTTTCGGGGATATGCCTATACACCGTGCCTAATTTCGTGGAAACGGGGAGTATTTTGCGTTGGGTTTTTCTCATTACCGCCGGGAGTATGGGCCCGTTTGGGATCGTGCTCTTGATTGCGTTTCTGCTTTGCTATCTGCTCTCCGCAGACTCGTTCGGCGTGCCCCTGGTCGCGCCCTTTTCCCCGCTCGTTGCGCACGATCTTAGAGATTCCGTAGTCAAGTACGATATGCTGAGCTTAAAAACCCGCCCCAAGCTTCTCGACTCCGACAACACCACCCGCGTCAAGCTTCCGCGGAACAACCAAACCAAAACAAGGAGATAAACCATGACGAAAACCGAGCTTTTCCCATCGCCGAAAAACGACGGTATTTTAAGCCGCCAAATCGCCTTTGTCGCGGCGTTTTTGCTGCCTGCCGCTAAGCTTTTGGAAGCCCCGTCCCTGCTCGCGCAGTATGCGGCGGGGGATATCCTTTTTCCTGCTTTACTGCATTTTATCCTGCAGGCGGGGGTGTTGCTTGCGCTCCTGTACGCCGCTTCCCGCTCGGAAAAGACGCTCTTTGAGCGCTTAAACGAATGGCTGGGACGGGCCGCGGGCGCGGTGTATATCTTCTTCGCCGCCTACTTCCTTTTTTATGCAATATTGCCTTTGCTGGATTTGGAAAAGTTTGTATATGCCGCCTTTTTCGACACTTCGCCTACGACCTTCGCCTTCGCGTTCTTCTTCCTTTTTAGCGCGTTCGTCTGCGCCAAGGGCATGAAAACCTTAGGCAGGATCGGGGATATTTGCTTATTTTTGTTCGTTATTCCCTTTTTAGCAATCATTGCCATGGCTTTGGGCGAAGCGGACTTTACTCGCCTACTCCCCGTTTTTGGAATGAAATTCGGGGGTAGCATGTCCGCGTTCAAGCATACGACCCCGCATTTTTCGGACGCCGTGCTGCTCCTGCCCATGATCGGCAACCTGCGCTATAAAAAGGGGGATACGGCAAAAATTTTGGGCGGCTACGGCATAGGCGCGGCGAGCACCCTGCTCTTTCTTGCCGTATTTTTCGGCGTGTATTCTTCTATCGCGCCAAGAGAACACTATGCCTTTTCCAAAATCGCGCAGTATTTCCCCGCGCTGTCCATTATCGGGCGGGTGGATTTGCTGTTCGTGTATCTTCTGACCGTCGTTTTGCTCTTTTTTACCTGCCTGCCCTTGCATTACAGCGTGGATTTCGTCTGCCGCACGGTAGGCACGAGAAGACGGACGCTCTTTTCCGCGATTCTCAATGTAGGCTTATTTTTCTTCGTACTGTTTTGCAACAAATACTACAACGCCCTCTACGGGGTAATCAGCGGAAAATTGTCCTTTGTTTTTTGGCTCGTCGCGGACATGCTACCCCTATTTTGTCTTTTAATCCCCAAATTCACCGCCGTTAAAAAGGAGAAACGCCATGCATAATCTGCACACGAAAAACACCGTTCGGTACTATCTTCTTATCGTGTTCGTGCTCGTATTTTTCTTCTTCTCCAACGACTTCGGACTCATCGACGTGCAAAAAACCGCGATTGTAATCGCGGCGGGTATCGATCGGGAAGACGACACCTTTATTCTCACTTCTCAGGTAGCCATCCCGCAATCTTCCAAGCAAGGCAAAAGCACGGAAGCCGTGCAAATCGTCAGCCGCGGAAAAACCGTCGGCGAAGCGTTTGAAGAAATCAACGCCAAGACGGGCTGGTATCCCAAGCTCGTGTTTTGCAATCTCGTCATCTTAGGGGAAGAAGCCGCCAAGGAGAACGTATTTGAAGCGTTAGATTTCTTCCTACGGGACGAGTACCTTACCGATAACTGTCTTATCGCCACCTGCGACGGGCTTGCCAAAGACCTTTTAAACACCGCCGCGCTCGTGGATTCGTCCAGCTCCCTTGCCATGCAAAAGGTGCTCTCGTCGCACGCCGAACGGGTAGGTACGGTGCTTCCTTCCACTTTGCGGGAATTTTCTATCGGGTATTTCAGCGACAGCAGGAGCGGGTTCTTGCCCATAATCAAAAAAGAGCCTCAACAAGAAGAAGTGGGCGGCAGCGGCAATCAGGAAAACGCAGGCGGCAATGCTTCGCAGGACGCGTCTAACGGCGAAAGCCAACAAAACGGACAAAGCGGACAGAGCGGGCAAAGCGGCGGGCAGGAAAGCGGGCAAACGCAAAAAAAGGACGACAAACCCGTGTTCAGCGCGGGAGAAACCGCACTCTTCGTCGGCGGGAAGCGGGTAGGCAAGCTCACCACGGAAGAGACCTTCGCGCTTGGCGCGGTGCTCTCCAAACTCCGCCTTGCCGCGTATTCCGTAGAGCGCGCAGGTGAAACCTGCACACTCACGATCAAGCGGAACGCCCCCAAGCTCAAGCTAAAAACTGCCGAACGGGAGCATTTCACCTTGGCGGTGGAAGTTACCTTAACGGCGGGGATTATGGATTTTTCCAAAGCACAGCCGCTGGAAGAAATCCGCGACGCGGGCAGTACGCCCAAAGAATACTTTGCCCTGGCGGAGAAAAAACTCGCAGGTGAGATCCAAACGGTTTTTGAGAAATGCCGCGCGGTGAACTGCGATATCTTCGGCGTTCGGGAACGGCTCGTTAAATACGGAAAACGCTCTTTTAAAGACCGCCAAGATACCGCCCTGCAAAACACCCGCGCCCAAGTTTTCGTGCATTTCCGAGATATCCGATAGCCCTAAAAGAGCGGTTTTTTCGATAAATTATGCATTTATTCCGCACCGTATAACGGTGGATAACTGTGGATAACTTTTGCCGTTTTGCAATAAAAAACATATGTTTGTGGATAAATCGTGATTTTTTATTGATTTTTTCGATTTTAGACCCCGTTTTTTCTATTTTTTGGGGAAATTTATTCGTTTATCCACAGATATTTTTTTGTTTTTTATTTTTGAAGAATTTTGAAAAATAAACAGTTATCCACAGGATTTTGCCCTTTTTTACAGTTATACACGAAAAAACGCAGGTTTTTTAAAAAACGTTGCCGCGTGTGGCGGCGAAGTTATCCACATAAAAACGCGAGTTTTCGTGGACAACCCGTATTTGTCCACATTTTGCCAAATTTAGAGCGGGTTTTACGGCATTGCATGTATTTATAATCGTATTTTCGACAAAATATTTTTTTCTTCGACAGTGCATAAAAAAGTACGCTTGGGGATAAATTCCCCGCGCATTTTCGCCCTGTGGATAACTTTTTGCAAAAAAAGAGAGAACGCCGCGGCTTCACCGTTTTCGCTCTCTCTTTTTCGTATTTTTCAGTTTTTACAAGAACCAACCGATCATCACGAACAGCGGATTATGGTTGTACAGATACGACAAAATCAGGCTGTTGTTAAAGAAATCGGCAATCGCTTCGGACGGGATAATGGTCAAAACGGACGTAACCAAGCTAATCACGAGCAGGACTTCCAAAAGCCCCACGATCGCGCCGAGCAGTTTATTGATCGCGCCGATCAAACCGATTTTATCCGATACGGTATTAAACACTTTTTTAAGAATTTTCAAAAGCAGCTTGGTAACGATAAAGAGCACGATGCCCGTGATCAGCGTCGCCGCAAGCTGTGCCGTCGTCTCGCCCACAAGCATTGCCAAGGTCGTTCCCGCGGGCACGCCGCCCGTGTGATTTTTCAAGACAGCCGTAATCAAGATCGCGGGCAAATCCTGCGTTTTCAACAGCGTTTCCACGTCCTGCCCGGAAATGTCGATATTAAATCCGCTCATTTTGGAAAAGCTTTCTATCCATTTTTCTTCCAGCAGCTCCCGCACGCCGAAGAACCCGCCCGTAAGCTCCATCGCGCCTTTGGCAAAGCTCACCGCGATAAAGAGCGCGAGTATGGTGGATATAAACCCGAAAAAGCAGGTGATAAAGCCTCTTTTCGCACAGACGAGCACGAATACGAGCATAATCACCGCCACGACTGCGTCTGCGATATAGCCCCCCGCTCCTGCGCATAAATTATATAGTATTTTCAATTTTTCTCTCCTAAGTTTTTATTGTATTGCCATTATAGCATATTTTTTTACGATTTTCAAGCAATTCTATAGATTTTTCCCTTTTTTTTGACCCTTTCCACGTTTATCCTTTTTCCTTTTGGGCATAATCGTTTGGTAGCCACGCAAGGAGCATAACTATGGAATATTCTTTTCACCTGTATAATAAACTCGCGCAGGACGGCGTCGCAATGGCGGCAGACAAGCTCCTGCGCGCGGACTGTTATAAGAAAACGAAGGGGGCAGGTATGCGTTCACCGTCCAAAAACGGGGCTTTGAGCGAAGACGCGCCGCCCGTTATCGTGTGCATCGGGAGCGATCTCGCTATCGGCGACAGCTTAGGGCCTATCACCGGCTCTATGCTCAAATTCAAAACGCAGGGCTTAAAGGTGTTTATCTACGGCACGCTTGCCGCGCCCGTTACCGCGAAAGAAATCCGCTATATGCGCACTTTCTTGAAGGAAACGCATAAGGGCAGTCAAGTTATCGCTATCGACGCAGCCGTGGGAAACGAAGGGGATATCGGGCTTATCAAGCTCCACGACACCCCCCTGCACCCCGGCGCAGGCGCAAATAAACGCCTTGGCGCACTGGGGGATATTTCCGTTATGGGGGTCGTAGCGGAGAAATCTTTGACAAATTACGGGCTTTTGAACACCACGCGCCTCAATCTCGTCTATACCATGTCGGAAATCATCTCCGACGGGCTTGCTTCCTTGCTCTGGGAACGCTGCGCACGGCAAAACGCCCCGAAAAACGCTTGACTTCCCGCTTATTATATTCTATAATGTCCGTAGAAGGTTTTCGGAAAACACTTCTATAACCAAGACAAAAGAAATTTTTGGTTTGGTTTGCAATAAAAAAACCGAGGTAACACAAATGAAAAGCTTTTTTACGACCAAACGTCTTTGCCGCGCAGGGATTATCGCCGCTTTATATACGGCGTTTACCTACGCGTTCGCGCCCTTTGCCTTCGGACCTTTCCAGCTCCGCCCCGCAGAGGCGCTTTGTATTT
>JAZQLT010000030.1:0-2178 GCA_045542815.1 Candidatus Scatosoma sp.
CCTCCGACTTGGAAAGCGAATCGTGAAGTTGCGGAAAGAGACCGCATTTCCGAAGGCGCGTTGCAGGCGATCGTAGATACGGTTGCAGAGCAGTGCGCGATGCTGGGCAGAGCTCCTCATGTGGAAGAAATCCAAGACATGGTAGAAAACCGTCTTATGGCGACCATGTGCTTCGCTTTGGCGCGCAAATATATTACTTACCGCTATAATCGTGCGCTCGTGCGTAGGGTAAATACCACCGACGCACAGATTTTGACGCTTATTGAATGCAATAACGAAGAAGTCAAACAGGAAAACTCCAACAAAAATCCCACGGTGAACAGCGTACAGCGTGATTACATGGCAGGGGAAGTTTCTAAGGACCTTACCCGCCGTATCCTTCTGCCCGACGATATCGTTTCGGCGCACGATCAGGGCTTAATTCATTTCCACGACGCGGACTATTTCGCACAGCATATGCACAATTGCGATCTCGTGAACTTGGAAGATATGCTTCAAAACGGTACGGTTATTTCGGGTACGCTCATCGAAAAGCCGCACAGTTTTTCCACGGCTTGCAATATTGCCACGCAGATTATCGCGCAGGTGGCGTCTAATCAGTACGGCGGGCAGAGTATTTCGCTCACGCATTTGGCACCGTTCGTAGAGATCAGCCGTCAAAAAATCCGCAAGGAAGTGGCGGAAGAACTTGCCGGGATAGGCGTAAGCGAAGAACAGATCGCTTCGATTGCGGAAAAGCGCCTTAGAGACGAGATTAAAAGGGGTATTCAAACCATTCAGTATCAGGTGGTTACCCTTTTGACGACCAACGGTCAAGCGCCGTTCGTTACGGTGTTCATGTACTTAAACGAAGCGCGCAACGAACAGGAAAAAGCCGACCTTGCGCTCATCATCGAAGAAACGCTTTCCCAGCGTATCAAAGGCGTTAAAAACGAAGCGGGCGTTTGGATTACGCCTGCCTTCCCCAAGCTGATTTACGTGCTGGAACCCGACAATATCGAAGAAGGGCAAAAGTATTGGTACTTGACCGAGCTTGCCGCAAAATGCACGGCAAAGCGCATGGTACCCGACTATATTTCCGAAAAGAAAATGCTCGAATTTAAGGTGGATAAGAACGGCGAAGGGCATTGCTACACCTGTATGGGCTGCCGCAGCTTCCTTACTCCTTACGTAGATGAAAACGGGAAACCTAAGTATTACGGCAGATTTAACCAAGGCGTCGTTACCATCAATCTCGTGGACGTAGCGCTTTCTTCGGGGAAAGACGAAGCGAAGTTCTGGGAAATTTTCGACGAGCGTTTAGAGCTTTGCTACCGCGCATTGATGGAGCGTCATAATCGCTTGAAGGGTACGCTTTCGGACGCTGCGCCCATTCTTTGGCAGTACGGTGCTTTGGCGCGCCTTGAAAAGGGGGAAACCATCGATAAATTGCTTTACGGCGGGTATTCTACCATTTCGCTTGGGTATGCGGGCTTATACGAGTGCGTTAAGTACATGACGGGCAAATCGCATACGGACGAAGTTGCAAAGCCTTTCGCGCTCGCCGTTATGAAGCGCATGAACGATAAGTGCAAAGAATGGAAGGCCAAGGAAAACATCGATTTTTCGCTGTACGGCACGCCGCTGGAAAGCACGACCTATAAATTCTCCAAATGCTTACAAATGCGCTTCGGGCTTATTCCCGGCGTTACGGATAAGAGCTATATCACCAACAGCTACCACGTGCACGTATCCGAAGAGATCGACGCGTTTACCAAGCTCAAATTCGAGAGCGAATTCCAGCAGCTTTCTCCAGGCGGTGCGATCTCGTACGTGGAAGTTCCCAATATGCAGGACAATATTCCCGCGGTACTTTCGGTTATGAAGTTTATTTACGATAATATTATGTACGCGGAGCTGAACACCAAGAGCGATTACTGTCAGGTATGCGGTTTTGACGGAGAAATTCAGGTCGTTACGGACGAAGGCGGGAAGCTCGTTTGGGAATGCCCGCACTGCCATAACCGCGATCAGGCGAAGATGAACGTCGCAAGACGCACCTGCGGCTACATCGGTACACAGTACTGGAACCAGGGTCGCACCCAGGAGATCAAAGCCAGGGTCCTGCACCTGTAAATCATGCAAAAACACAAATCGCCGGGGACGATAGGCGTATCGTCCCCGGCGTTATCATGAAGT
>JAZQLT010000031.1:0-2679 GCA_045542815.1 Candidatus Scatosoma sp.
GACGAACGAGAGCATTAAAATGTCCGCGGTGGAAGAAGCGTACGAGCTGTTGGATGCAATCGATCAGGATGACGACGAGAAAATTTTGGAAGAAGCGGGGGATATCCTGTTACAGACGGTGTTCCACGCAGTGATAAAAGAAGAAATGGGCGCGTTCGATTTGAACGACGTTCTGACGGGGATTTGTCAAAAACTCATCTCGCGCCACACCCACGTATTCGGCGAAGACAAGGCAGGGGACGGGGAGAGCGCCCTGTCGGTTTGGGAAAAGAACAAGATGACGGAAAAGCACCAAGCCACCTTTGCGGATTCGGTGAACGACGTGCCCAAGTGCTTCCCGGCGGCAATGCGTGCGCAAAAGGTGGGCAAACGCGCGTCCAAAGCGGGCATGGATTTTGTAAATGCGGAAGCGGCGGCTGTGCGCTTGCAGGAAGAATTGAAAGAGTTTTTCGAAGCCTATCAAGCGGGCAATAGCGTGGAAGCGGAAAAGGAACTCGGCGATCTGCTGTTTGCGGCGGTGAACGTCGGCAGAAAGGCAGGGTGCGATTGTGAAAAAGCGCTCAAGGAAGCGACCGAGCGTTTTGCGGCGCGCTTCACCAAGGCGGAAGCGCTCGCGCTCGCGGACGGGAAGGAAGTTACCAAACTTTCCGAAAAAGAGTGGGACGAATACTACCAAGCGGCGAAGAAAAGTTTGTAAGGGGCATACAGGTATGCGTTTAACGCCGATAACGATCGGGAATATCACAATCGAAAACAACGCGTTCTTAGCCCCGCTTGCGGGATATACGAATTATCCGTTCCGCAGGCTGTGCAAGGGGTACGGCGCGGGGCTTTGCTATACGGAAATGGTGAGCGCAAAGGGCTTGAAGTACGGCAGCGAGAATACGGAAGAACTGCTTTACACAGACGGGAAGGAAGGGCTTTGCGCGGCGCAGATTTTCGGGAGCGAGCCAAAAACCATGCGTATGGCGTGCGAGCACGAAAAGCTTTCCCCCTTTCCTATCGTGGATATCAATATGGGCTGTCCCGTGCCCAAAATTTATAAAAACGGCGAAGGGAGCGCCCTGCTCGAAAACCCCGCTTTGGCGGAAGACATCGTGAAAGAGTGCGTGAAAAGCGGGAAGATCGTTACGGTGAAATTCCGTATCGGCGTGAGCGCGGACAAGCTTATCACCGCAGATTTTGCCAAGCGCATGGAAGACGCGGGCGCGAGCCTGCTCACTATCCACGGGAGAACGCGGGATAAAATCTACGCGGGAGAAGTGAATTTTGCCGAGATTGCGGCGGCGAAAAACGCCGTCAAAATCCCCGTAATCGCCAACGGCGGTGTGTTCTCGAACGCGGACGCGGAAAAGCTCATGGAAGAAACGGGCGCGGACGGCGTCATGGTGGCAAGAGCCGCGCTGTTCGACCCGCAGATCTTTTGCAGCCTTACAGGAACGCAGGGAGAAGGCAAGCTGGAAATGTTTGAAAAACAGCTTGCATGGACAAGGCAGGTATGCGACGAACGCTTTACCACGGTGTTCATGCGTAAAATGGCGGCGTTCTACGTAAAGGGCGAACGCGGCGCGGCGGCGTACAAGGAACGCCTGTTTAAAGCGCAAACCCCCGACGAGATTATAACGATCGCCCGCGAGATGTGGGGTTAAAAATTGCATAGAACCCCCGCTCCAAAGAAAACGGAGCGGGGGTTGTATTTTACCGCTGCATTTTTTACATACTGTGTAAAAAAGGGGTGAAACGCGAATGGGGAAAGCGGTGGTTAAAAATGCGGAACGGAAAGCGGTCTGGTACGAACGGGCGGCGAAATATTTTCTTTTGAATATCCTATTATCCTTTATCGGGTGGGCGTATGAAACGACGGTTATGTTTTTTATGACGGGCGGGTTTCAAAACCGCGGCTTTTTAAGCCTGCCCCTTTGCCCGATTTACGGCAGTACGCTCATGACGATATATTTTTTAGTCGGTACGCCCGACGAAGGGCGGGGTTTGCTTAAAAATGCGGAAAATCCGCTGGTTAGAAGCATCGTGTATCTGTTTGCGGCGTTTCTTGCGCCCACGGTGGCGGAGCTGCTTGTCGGCGCGGTATTCGATCGCTTTTTTGGGGTGTGGCTTTGGAGCTATAACGGACTTCCCTTGAATTTTCGGGGGTATATCAGTCTGCCGATATCCGTGCTTTGGATGGTGATGATATTTTTCTTTATGAAATTCTTATTCCCGCCGATAAAAAAGACGGTATTTAAAATCCCAAAAACGGCGGCGGTCGTTTTAGCGGTAACGCTGGCGATCGTAGTCGGCGCGGATTTGGTTCTTTCGTATATGGCAATGTGAAAAGTATATAAATTTGGGCGGGCGCAAGGATTTTCCTTGCGCCTCCCCTTTTTGTGAAGAAACCACTACTAAAAACCGTCGAAAATTCTCTAAAAAAGAAAAATTTTCGAAAAAAGGCAACTTTTTTTCAAAAGGGTATTTACAAAACGGGTTTTATGTGGTAAACTATGGGAAAAATCAAAATGGGTATATACAATATACTCGCTTAACTGTGAAAAAATATTACGAAAACTTCAAGAAGAAGTTGCTATTATGCAAAGGTAGGTTCAAGTGGAAAAGCTCGGCATTATCGATTTAGGCTCTAATACCGCTCGTCTAGTGATTGTGGAAATGTTCGCAGACGGGCAT
>JAZQLT010000032.1:0-6917 GCA_045542815.1 Candidatus Scatosoma sp.
ATGGCTACGATCCGACTTCTGTACGGCAAGGGCGCAGGCGCGTTCCCTACGGCAAGCGCGGTAGTCAGCGACGTTATCTATGCGGCAACGCATACGGAAATCAAATATTCCACCTTCAAAAACACCGCAACGGCAGACGCGGGCGTGAAATTCGTTACCGATTTTTCGAGTGCGTACTATCTCCGCCTTTCCGTGGACGATCGCGCGGGCGTGCTTGCAAAGATCAGCGGTATCTTTGCGAAATACGGCATCTCTATCGTAGAGATTACGCAGAAGGTGAAGGAAGAAAACCAAGAAAACGGTTCTCGTGTTCCCCTTGTCGTCATCACGCACAAAACGAAAGAAAACAGCGTAAAGAACGTAGTGGCAAAAATCAACGCGTCGGATACGGCGACTGTTGAATCGGTTATTCGCGTAGAAGCGTAACAAACGAAAGAGCAGGGGCGAGTTTTCGCCCCTTTTTTTGTGGAGAACAGTCAAAGATAGGGGGCAGGTATGTGGCGAGCACTCATTATTATCAACGGATATCCAAACGGAGAAAAGTTTTACCGTCAGGGCGAAAGAATAAAAACTGCGCTGGAAGCACAGGGAATACAGGCGGATATTCGAAAAAACGGCGAAGTATATGCCTTGATAAAAAAGGACGGCAGTATTTGCGCGGGTTTACAGGAAAAATACGCTTTTGCCGTGTATTTGGATAAGGATAAATACCTTGGTTATATGCTGGAAGGCGCAGGTTTGCGCCTGTTCAACTCCGCACGCGCCGTGGAAATTTGCGACGATAAGATGACGACCTATCTCGCCTTGCGCCAAAGCGGGCTTACCCTTGCCGACGCAATTCCCGCGCCTCTTTGCTATACCCCGAACGCACGCTGCAACGAAGTGTTTTTGGAAAGCGTGGCGGACGGGCTTGGTTTTCCGCTCGTGGCAAAAAAGAGCTACGGCTCGTTCGGGGCGGGCGTTCAACTCGTACACGGTATGCCCGAACTCAAAAAAACGGAGCAGGAATGGCTGTACGTGCCGCACTTTTATCAAAGGTATATCGAAAGCTCCAAGGGCAGGGATATTCGCGTAATCGTCATCGGCGGGAAAGCGCTCGGCGGTATGGAACGGGTGGCAAAATCGGGCGAGTTCCGATCCAATATTGAGCTGGGCGGCGCAGGCAGAGCGGTTGAGCTTTCTTCAAAGTACGCCCTTGCCGCAGAAAAGGCGGCGCAAACGCTTGGGCTGGACTATTGCGGGGTGGATCTTTTGGAGACGGACGACGGACCCGTGGTTTGCGAAGTCAACTCCAACGCCTTTTTTGAAGGCTTTGAGAGCGTAACGGGGCTGGACGTAGCAAAAAGCTATGCGGAATATCTTGTGAAACAATCTTGACAAGTTACGCTATAATATGATATAATTACAAAAGAGCAAATTTCACGGAGACTAACCATGACGGAAACGGAGAAGACGACGAAACACCAATCGAGATTCCTTTTGACGGCAATGATAGACGGCTTGATCGTTCTGATTGCCACCTTTTTAGCATTTTGGCTTATGAACTGGGGGCAGGCGGGAATCAAGTTCGGCGGCGAAGTGGTCATATGGGCTTTTTTAAACGTAATCTTGGCGGTAGCGCTGCTTGCTCTTTTCGGCTTGTATTCCATGAGCTTTACTTCCGTCGGTATGCCCGAAGCGACTCGTATTTGCGCCTGTGCCTTTCTCATCGGCGCGGCGAATTTGCTCTTTTCTTTTATTGCAGGACAAATCAGTGAAGAATTTATCGCCAAGAGCGGGCTGAACAATAACGTCATGGAAATGTACTGCATGCTCTTGCTCTGCGGCGTGGGGGCGTTCCGTTTTTCCAAGCGCATCTATACGACGCTTCGTCGGCATATTCTTTTGAAATTTTCCAAGAAAAAGCGCGTCATGATCGTGGGGTTCAATAACGATTCGTTTGCACTCATCCGCAACATGACGGACGATGCGGAAAAGGGTAAAAAAGTGCAGTATAAACCCATATGTGTGCTGGATACGGACGAGCAGTACGTCGATAAGCGTATCGGCGATATGCGTGTGGTCGGCACGGTGGAAGACGCAAAGCTTTTTGTAAAACGCTACAATATCGAAGAAATATTCATCACCATTCCCTCTTCAGAGCGCGCCGCACAGCGCAAAGCGATCGAGTATTGCAAAGAGTGCGGGTGCACCATTAAACTCTTACCCGAACTCAACGAGCTTGCCCACGGCGAGCTGTCCGTCTCCAGACTTCGCCCCGTGGACGTAGCCGATCTTTTGGGGAGAGAACAAAAACAGGTCAATATCGAAGAAATTATCGGATATATCGAGAATAAAAGGGTGCTCGTTACAGGCGGGGGCGGCTCTATCGGCAGCGAGCTTTGCCGTCAGATCGCTTCGCATAACCCCAAACAGCTTATCGTGCTGGATATCTATGAAAACAATGCCTACGATATCGAGCAGGAGCTGAAAAGCAAATACCCCGACTTAAACCTTTGCACGCTGATAGCAAGCGTGCGGGACGAAGGCAAAGTGCGGGACGTTTTCAAGACCTACGCGCCTGAAATCGTATTCAACGCCGCGGCGCATAAACACGTGCCGCTTATGGAAACCAGTCCCAACGAAGCGGTGAAAAATAACGTGTTCGGTACGCTCAACGTAGCGAAAGCGGCGGACGAGTTCGGCGCGGAAACTTTCGTGCAAATTTCCACCGATAAAGCGGTCAATCCCACCAATATTATGGGTGCAACAAAACGTATTTGCGAAATGATTATCCAAACGCTGGGTCGGCATAGCAAAACCAAATTCGTGGCAGTGCGCTTTGGGAACGTGCTCGGTTCTAACGGTTCCGTGATTCCCTTGTTTAAAAAGCAGATTGCGCAGGGCGGACCTGTTACCGTAACGCATAAGGACATTATACGGTATTTCATGACCATTCCCGAAGCGGTGTCGCTTGTTTTGCAGGCGGGCGCGTACGCGAAAAACGGGCAAATTTTCGTGCTGGATATGGGCGAACCCGTACGTATTTACGACTTGGCGTATAATCTTATCAAGCTTTCGGGGTTAGAGCCCGACGTGGATATCGAGATTAAATGCACGGGCTTGCGTCCGGGGGAAAAGCTCTTTGAAGAGCGCTTGATGGCGGAAGAAGGCTTGCAAAAGACGCCCAACGGCTTGATCAGTATAGCCAAGCCGCTGGATATTGACGAGGAAAATCTTTTCCACTCGCTCGAACAGCTCTATAAAGCGGCATATGCGGAAACGGATAAAATGAAGGAATGGGTGAAATTGCTTGTTCCCACTTATACGATTGATAAAGGCGCGGCGAAAGAAAATGCGCCCGCGGAAGAAGCGGCAGCGGCGGTCGTGTGATATGCTTACAAAAGAAGAAACGCAGTTATATATACGGATATTAAAAGAAGAGCTCGTGCCCGCTATGGGCTGTACCGAGCCGATTGCAATCGCTTACGCGGCGGCAAAAGCGCGCGCGTTGCTTGGGGATACGCCCGTGGGGGCGAGAGTGGAAGTCAGCGGAAATATCGTCAAAAACGCCAAGAGCGTTACCGTACCGCATACGGGCGGTATGCGCGGGATAAGATCGGCGTTTATCGCGGGGCTCGTTGCGGGCGACGCGAGCGCGGAATTGCAGGTGCTTTCCAAGGTAACCCAAGAACAGATCGAGGAAATGCAAAAAACCGCGGAAAGCTTTGCCGTGGAAGTGGTAACGCCCGAGAACGCAAGGGTGTTCGATATCGGCATAACCCTGCGCTCTGAAAGGCACGAAGCGTATATCCGTATCGCCGATTCGCATACGAATATCGTGTGCTTAAAAAAGGACGGGGAGATTTTGTTCGAGAACCTGCCCAAGGATATCGAGCGCGCGGATAAAAGCTCGCTCACCATTGAAAAAATCCTTACGTTTGCGGATACGGTGGATATCGAAGAAGTTAAAGAGACGCTTGATCGGCAAATCGCTTATAATATGGCGATTGCCGAAGAAGGCTTGAAAAATGACTACGGTGCGAATATCGGCAAGGTGCTGTTGCGCTCCTATCAGCCGGATATCAAAATCACGGCGAAAGCGTATGCGGCGGCGGCAAGCGACGCGCGTATGAACGGGTGCGAATTGCCCGTCGTAATCAATTCGGGCAGCGGCAATCAAGGTATCACCGCTTCCGTGCCCGTAATCGTGTACGCAAGGGGCATGTACGCGTCCAAGGAGAAATTGTACCGCGCTTTGTGTGTTTCCAACTTGGTTACCGTGCACTTAAAAGAAGGTATCGGCGCGCTGTCTGCCTATTGCGGCGTAGTGTCCGCGGGCGCAGGCGCAGCGTGCGGCGTGGCGTACCTGCTCGGCGGGGGAAGAAAGGAAATATCTCACGCGCTCGTCAACGCGCTCGCAATCGATTCGGGGATTATCTGCGACGGTGCAAAAGCAAGCTGTGCCGCGAAAATCGCCACGGCGGTGGAAAGCGGTTTGCTCGGTTTAAATATGTACTATAACGGCAATCAGTTTTTCGCAGGGGACGGTATCGTCAAGGACGGCGTAGAAAACACGATCAAGAGCGTTTCCCGCTTAGCCCACGAAGGTATGCGTGAAACGGATAAGGAAATTCTCCGTATCATGTTGGAGAATAATTAAAAGGACAATAAAAATCCCGCCCGCGTTTTTCAAAAACGCGGGCGGCTTGCTTGTTTATAAAGCTATGCTTTTGCCTTGTGTTTGAGCAGCTTATACAATTCTTCCGCGGCAAGGCGGGCTTTGGTAACCACGTCCTTTTGCTTGGGGAAGCAGTAATACAAACGGCGCTTGTCGCCGATCCCGATCACGTCTCCGATCTCGTACCAGTAAAAATCCGAGTTTAATCCGTAGGAAGAAAGGGGGGATTGCGTATAGCGAAGCTCGCCTTCGCACCCGTGCAGGGTAAAGCCGTTTTCATCGTGCACGAGCTTGCCTTCGCCTACCATATACACCGCCTTATAGTCGGCGATAATGCCGATATCCACGTCCAAATCCTGACGGTAGCTACCGTTTTCCAGCTCCTTTTTCACGCATTCGCGCTCCCAAGCGTACCAGTCGGGGATATGGGAAAATTCCGTATGCCCATCGCTTGCGCGCAGCCTGCCGTATTCGTCCATTTCATACGTTTTTCCGCAGTGCCTACAGGACAGGGTAACGCCTTCGCCGTGCATTTTACCTTCGGTATGGCAGGCGGGGCAACGGTACAAAATGCGGTGTAATCCGTTTGCGCGGTATGGCTCGGTAATCTTCACGCCGCATTGTGCCTGCGCTTTAAAATTGTCGAAGGAGAAAGCGTTTTCAATACGGGCGTCGATTTCTTCCACGCTCGTCTTTTCCAGTTCGTCCGCGCTGATAAGGCATTCTACGTGCGCACTGACCTTGGTTTTGCGGAATTTGAGTTCGTTATACAACGGCTGATACAAGAACGCGCCGTTGGTGATAACGCTGACGACGGAAACGCCCAGCTTTTTGACGAGTACGCCCAAATGCTTGGGTAGGGTAGTGGTGCGTCCGTCGAAAGAGTATCCCGCTTCGGGAAAGAGCAGGACGCTGATCTTCTTTTCTTTCACCGCGCGGAGCATATCCCGTGTCAGGGAAAGGTCGGTAACGAATTTTTGCGTGGGAATGCAGCCGATTTGGCGCATCAGCCAGCTTTTGCCCACGAAAGCGTCGGTGGTGGAAACGATATAGTAGGGTTTGGGGAAAAAGAGCTTGGAAGCGATTTTCAAATCGATAAAGCTCGAATGGTTCATCAAGATGAGATAGGGACCTTTTCCCGCTTTTTCCATATTCTTTTCGGTGGACGAAAACTTGGTCTTCCGTAGCTCGAAAATAGACAAAATCCGAATGAGCAGGCGGAATAAAAAGCTGGGTTTTTTGAGTTTTTTCCGCTTCGGCGGCTCGATCATTTTGGCGTACGCGTAGGGCACGCGCTTGATTTTGACTTTCATTTTTTCCTCTCCCAAATGAGTTTGCAAGGCTATTGTAAAGCAAATTAATAAAATTGTCAATACTCTTGTAAAAAAAAGTATTATAATATAAAAAAAGTGCGGATTTTTCCCTGTAAAATCCTTGCCTTTTTCCTTATATTTATGATAAAATAACTTTAATCAATTTTTTTAATCAAAACAGTGAGTGTATTCGATTTTTTCGTTTATCTCACAAGGAGAATTTTTATGGAAAGAGTATATAATTTTTCGGCGGGGCCTTCGATCTTACCCGAAGCGGTTTTACAAAAGGCAGCGGATGAAATGCTGAACTATCAAGGGAGCGGCATGTCGGTGATGGAAATGAGCCACCGTTCCCCCGTGTATGAAAAAATTATTGCGGAAGCGGAAGCGCTTTTGCGCAAGGTAATGGAAATTCCCGACAATTATAAGGTACTGTTTTTGCAGGGCGGGGCTTCTACGCAGTTTGCGGCAGTGCCCTTAAACCTTATGAACGGGAGCAAAAAAGCCGATTATATTCTTTCGGGGCAATTCTCCACCAAGGCGTACAAGGAAGCGCAAAAATACGGCGACGCGTACGCTGTGGCGAGCAGCAAGGACGCAAACTTTGCGTTCGTGCCCAGAGTGGAAAAGGCGGCGTTTAGAGCGGACGCGGACTACGTGCATATTTGCTTTAACAACACCATTTACGGCACGAAGTTCCCGTATATTCCCGAAACGGGAGATATCCCGCTGGTGGCGGATATGTCCTCTTGTATTTTGAGCGAGCCCGTGGACGTTTCCAAGTTCGGCGTAATCTATGCAGGCGCGCAAAAGAATATGGCGCCCGCAGGCTTGACGGTAGCGATCGTGCGGGAAGACTTGCTCGGCAAGGCGAGAAACGAAACGCCTACCATGCTCGACTATAAGGTCATGGCGGACAACGGGTCTATGTATAACACGCCCCC
>JAZQLT010000033.1:0-3642 GCA_045542815.1 Candidatus Scatosoma sp.
CCGCTCTTGTAAGCGGATACCCCTTTAAAATACAGTGTTCTCCCGTCGTAAGGGAGTTTGCGGTCCAGCTCGCAAAAACGCTCGTACGCCCTGCCGTGAAGCTCGTTCTCACAACACACGGTAGCGATTTTATACAGCTCGTCCGTGTCTTCCGTCTTGCGCTCGGAAAGAGCAAGGGCGATTTCTTTGCTCTCTTCCGTTCTGCCCTGTTCAAGATATACCGCGGCGAGCGTGGCAAGCACCCGTACTTCGTCGGGCTTATCTTCCAAAAGCTCTTTACACGCTTTCTCCGCTTCGTCAGCTTTACCGCTGAGCAAGAGCGCGTCCGCCTGCATTTCCTTCGCCTGCGCATACTGCTTCGAGCCCTTTTCCACCTTGGAAAGCTCTTCTACCGCGCGCTCGCAGTCCCCTGCTTTGAGAAGTTTGGAGCCGATGCTCACTTCTTTAGAATAATCGGCAAGGCGCGGGGGATACACAAAGCGGAATTTTTCCTTTTTATTCGTGGCGAATGCGTCCACGATATCCATTTTCACTTCTTCGGGCAGGGTATCGTCCACGTCGATAAGGCGGTTATAATAGTACGCGGAAGCACTGTCGTTGCCAAGGTGTAAAAAGTTGACGGCAAGCCCTTCGTAGATTTCGGGCATATCCTCTTCCGCGGCGATATCCAAATATTGAAGCCACCATTTTACCGCCGACCCGCGCAGCTCCATTGCTTCGTAAATATCGCAAAGGCGCACGAAAATTTCCCCGTCTCCCCCGTAATCGCGCAATTCTCTGTGCGCAAAACGGAGCGCGGAGATATAATTCCCTGCGTTATAGAATTTGTCGGCGAGCAGACTAATGTGTCTGCGGCTCAAATCGATTTTTCTAACCTTTGTTTCTTTCATGAATTATTCCGTTTTAAACAGCTTGTCTGCGTCTTCGTCCGTAAATTCGTAATCGGTGTTGCAGTAATGGCAATGCACGCGCACCGCACCGTCTTCTTGAATGATACGGCGCATGGATTCTTCTCCCAAGGAAACCAAAACGCGGGTAAGATACCGTCTGGAACAGTTGCATTTGTACTGCGCCGTGCGTTCTTCCCAAACCGTCCCGTCCGTTTCAAACCGCGCTTTTGCGCAAGAGAACACCCCTTCTTCCCTTATCGCGACAAGGAGCGCGGATAAATCCAGATTTCTTACCTTTTCCAAAGTCTCTTCGTCGGCAAAGGGCAAGGGCTGTACCGCCGCAACGCCCGCAAACACGCATTCCCCGTCCGTGCCCTGCTCCACCGTTGTTTGAATACGGGTGGGGAGCTGTTCGCTGATACGGAAATACTCTTCAAACCCTTCGTCTATATCCGCGTTTTCGGGAAAAGCGCAAGCCCCTACGAAGGGACGGCTGTATCCGTCGTCGCGAATGACGGTAACGGTGGCGTTTTCCAACGCAGGGTCCCCTTCTTGCAAACTCGTATTGTCGATATATCCGCGCATACGGAGTTGCCTGTTACCCGAAACGGCGATTTCGCCAGCCTTTCCTTCTCCTTTCAGGGAAAGAGAAATTTCCCCCGTTTCGCCCTTTAAACAGGCGCTCATAAAAGTCATCGCTGAAAGCGCTTTGCCGAAAAGACGCGCAGATCTCGGTGAAAGCGCATGCAAACGCGCCCCTTCTTGTACGATCGCAGTCGTATCCGCAAGGGTCAAGGAAACCTGACCGTTATAAATCAATGTACGCAGGAGATTTTTCATCGCTTTTTCCCCAAAAAACAAAGTCTGTCGCTGTGGGCTTTGTCTTCCCCCAAGTGCCCGCTTACTTCTAAGCATTCAAACCCGTTCCGCGCCAACGCGGAAAGGATTTCTTCTTCTTTATAGATATATTGTCTGTGCGTTTCGTCCAAACGCTCGAATTTGCCGTCCGTATTTTTGACGAACAGCGTTACGTCCATCGTTACGCCGTCTTCTTCTTGCTTGTTAAAGCTAAGGTAGGTGATATCGTCCCGATCGTCCGCGCAAACAGTATTTGCAATTTTCTCCCTGAATTTCCGCTCGGAGCTGATATCAAACAGGAAAATTCCCCCTTTTTGGAGCGCGCCGTGAATATTTTTGAAAGCTTTATCCAAGCGGGTTTTGGGGATATAATTCACACAATCGTTGATAGCCGTTACGAAATCGAAACGCGCAGGCAACTTAGTTTTGGTGATATCCCCAAGGATATACTCTCCACGCACCCCCTCTTTTAAAGCGGTTTCTTGTGCAAAATCGAGCATTTGCGGAGAAATATCCATGCCCGTCATTTGGTAACCGTGTCTTTGAAAGGCGCGGGTAAACCACCCCCCGCCGCAGCCTATATCCAAGCCCTTGGACAGCGGATAGCGGGAAAGGCGTTTAATTAAATACTGCGACCAGTTTTCATAGCCGCAGTCGTCGTTGAGATATTCGAACCACTTTGCAAGGTGCGTGTAAGCCGTTGTCTTTTGCATGGTAATACCTTAGACTTTAATAAGTGAATTTTTCGCTTCGTGAAAGTGAAGTTTATTTCATAAGTGAAGTTGCGACTTCGTCGCAGTGAAGTTTTTTGCTTTACAAAAAGTTGTGGCTGTTATTGATATTTCTTTAACTTGCCCCACAAGGGGCAAACTTCACTTTTCCGTAGGCAAAACTTAACTTGCGTTAGCAAACTTCACTTTGCCCGCAGGGCAAAACTTAACCGATTCAGTACGTAGCCGTAAAACGCAGAGATGCGAGCAGTTCAAGGAAGGCGCGGCTTTGCCACAGGGAGTGTACTGAGCTGTACACGACCAAGGCAAAACGCAAGCCTGACGAAGAAATGCGAAGCATATATGCGTTTTACTCCCCGAGCATTTTAGGGGGTGCCGCCTTCTTTTTCTTCTTCTTGCCAACTTCGTCTTGCAGGGCGCGTTCGCGTTCTTCAAACTGCTTGTTATATTCCACGTAGCGCAGGTCGTTTTTATGTTCTTCCGCGTACGCTTCGGTGTCTTCCACGATCGTTTCCTTGCTTTCGCGCAAACGCTTCAAGTCTTCACGCGTAAAGGACTGCGGAAGCTCGTACACCTGCAACGAATCGTCAATGGGCTTAATGGGCCGCGCCACGAGCTTGGATTTGCCGTGCGCAAGAATGATACGCTGATATTCAAGCGAAGCCGCACTGTCGCCACCTGCAAGCTGAGACGTGCCGTCTTTGTTGTACATGCCCCTGCCGACTTTTGCGCCTTCGAGCTTGGGATTGATATATCTATCGAATACCCACTGCGCGAAATCCAGCCAAACGAGCAGCGCATAAGAGAACCCGAATAAGAACACGAGCATAACCCCCAGCGCGATAAACATTCCGCCGCCGATAAGGAACAGCGCAAACGGAAGAAGCGCCAAAAGCCCAAAGAACACCGTCTGCGGAAGCGTGCCGACCGTCATGAGCAACGCGTTCTTTAAAAGCACGGGGAAGTTCATGGTATAATTCACCCCGAGCGCAAGCATCCAAAACGACATCATCGCCGACAAAACGATGAGAACGTAGCTAAACACCTTGGATATGATCAGCCATACTTTCTGTGCGCCGTCCGCGCCGAGTGCGATATTGAAATCCGCCGCGTTGAGCATGGTTTTGGAAATCAAGAATACAAGACTGAAAAACAGCGCCGTT
>JAZQLT010000034.1:0-3040 GCA_045542815.1 Candidatus Scatosoma sp.
ACCCTTCTTGGTGAAGAACAGCAGGTTTCCGTAAGGCATATGCTCGCCTACTTCAAACATCGCCACGATCCTTTCGCCCGTCTCCGCGTCTTTGGAAAGCTCTTTCAAGCTTGCGCCCTCATCGCTTAACTTGCATACCAAATCGGGTTCGGAAATATCCAGCTTATGGCAATTTCCGTAATTGGTAAACGCGAAAATCCGCTTATCCGTTACCGTTTTCAAAAGACTGAGCGCAATCAGCTGGGGCTTAAACTTCCCTTCGAGCGGTTTTTCAAGCGCTTCAATCTGCTTGCCCGTGAGTACCTTCAGCCGTTCGTCCGCCGTATATACGAGCGTGCAAGGCTCGCCCGGTTTCTTTTCACTGGCGGTGGCAAGCAAGCCGTCCGCTTCTTCTCTCGTAAACACAAGGCGGGATTTTCTCGGCGAAGGATACGCGTTCTTAATCTCGGTAATTTCTTCCTTCACTACCTGCAATTGGAGATCCCCGCTCTTGGAAATGGCGGTCAGCTTTTTGATGAGTTTTTTGAGTTCTTTAAGCTCCTGTTCAAGCTTGAAGATTTCCAGCTTCGTCAAGCGCGCCAAACGCAAATCCAAAATCGCCTGCGCTTGTCTTTCGGATATTTCAAAGCGTGCCATCAGCTTGTTTCTCGCGTCCGAAGTACTTTCGGATTTTTTAATAATCGCGATGACTTCGTCGATATTTTGTACGGCGATAATCAAGCCTTCCAAGATATGGCAACGGTCCTGCGCCTGCTTCAAATCGAATAAGGTACGGCGCTTGATGACCTGCTGTTGGTATTTTACGTAATGACGGATAATTTCCATCAAGCCAAGCTGCTGAGGCTTTCCGTCCGCGATCACGACCATGTTGATACCGAAGGTAACTTCCAAATCTGTATATTTATACAGACATTTCAAGATGCCGTCGATATCCGCGTCCTTTTTCAAACGCACCACCGCGCGCATGCCCGTTCTGTCCGATTCGTCCGCAACGTGATCGATGCCCGCAAGCTCTTCTTCCTTTTCGTCGCATAAATCAACGATTTTTCTCAGCATCTGCGCTTTATTTACCTGATAAGGAAGCTCGGTAATGACGAGATTCGTCTTGCCGTTGTCCGTCTTTTCGGCGGTGATTTTCGCGCGAAGCGTGATTTTGCCGCGGCCCGTTTTATACGCCTGAATAAGCTCGTTGGCGATGATAACGCCACCCGTAGGAAAATCGGGCGAAGGGATATATTCCATCATTTCTTCCAAAGAAATGGCAGGATTGTCAATGTACGCCACCACGCCGTTGATGACTTCTTCCAAGTTATGCGTGGGAATATTCGTCGCAAGCCCTACCGCGATACCCGACGCGCCGTTTACGAGCAGGTTGGGAAATCTGCCGGGCAGAATATCGGGTTCTTTCAAGCTATCGTCGAAGTTTAAGGAAAAACTGACCGTTTCCTTGTCGATATCTCTTAACAATTCAAGCGCCAACGGCTCCATTCTCGCTTCGGTGTAACGCATAGCCGCGGCGGGGTCGCCGTCCACGCTGCCGAAGTTTCCGTGCCCGTTGACGAGCGTTTTGCCCATGTTGAAATCCTGTGCCATGCGCACCATAGCATCGTAAACCGAGCTGTCGCCGTGGGGGTGGAATTTACCCATGCAATCACCGACGATACGCGCGCTCTTTTTATGCGGCTTATCGGGGGTCAAGCCCATTTCGCTCATGGTGTATAAAATACGGCGCTGAACGGGTTTTAAGCCGTCTTCCACGCGGGGCAGAGCTCTGTCGAGAATAACGAACTCCGCATACGGGAGCATGGACGAATGCAATACTTTTTCCAGCGGTTCTACGTACAATTGCCCGGTAGGCTCGATCATTTCGGGTTCTTTCTTACTTCTCGCCATCGTCATTCTCCTTCTTGCCCGTCTTTTCTATCTTCTCCATAAACGCGTCGCGTTTATTGAAGTTTGCATACTTTGCAAGGAATTCCTTTCTGCCTTCCACCTTGTCGCCCATGAGAGTGGTGATCATACGCTCGGCTTTTGCCGCGTCTTCCACCGTTACTTGGGTAAGGTTTCTCGTTGCGGGGTTCATGGTCGTTTCCCAAAGCTGATCCGCGCTCATTTCACCAAGCCCTTTATAACGCTGCAGCTGATAACCCTTGCCTATTTTTTCAATCTTTTCGTTCAGCTCTTTGTCGTCGTATGCGTACTCTACCTTATCCCCTTTATAGACCTTATACAGGGGCGGCATACCGATATATACGTACCCCGCATTGACGAGCGGACGCATATAGCGGAAGAAGAAGGTGAGCAAAATACAACGAATATGCATACCGTCTTGATCGGCATCGGAAAGAATGATGACTTTGTGATAATTTGCCTTTTCCAGCTTGAAGTCGGGATCGATCCCCGCGCCGATTGCGCTGATCATCGTACGGATTTCTTCGTTTTCAAGGATTTGCGCAAGCTTTTTCTTCTCTACGTTCAAGGGCTTACCGCGCAGGGGCAGAATGGACTGGAATTGACGGATACGCGCCTGTTTTGCCGTGCCGCCTGCCGAATCCCCTTCGACGATAAACATTTCGTTGAGTTCGGGTTTCTTGCCCGAGCAACCCGCCAGTTTTCCTATCAAGGTTAAGCCGTCGATCTTTTTGGTCTTACGGATATTGTCCTTTGCTTCCTTTGCCGCAATACGCGATTTTGCCGCGCCCTGCGCCTTTTTGATAATCTCTTCCATGGTCTTTTTATAACCGCGGATATTTTTGAACTCGTTAAAGCCTTCGATGACTGCCGCTTCCACCGCGGGGCGGGCTTCCGTATTGCCGAGCTTGGTCTTCGTCTGCCCTTCAAACTGCACGACCGCAAGCTTGACGGACAGTACCACCGTCAACCCTTCGCCAAAATCGTCGCCTTGGAAGTTGGAATCTTTTTCTTTTAAGAAATTGTTGCTTCTTGCGTATTCGTTCAAAATTCTCGTCAAGCCCGACTTAAAGCCCATTTCATGGTAACCGCCTTCGGGCGTGGGGATATTGTTTACGAAAGAGAACAT
>JAZQLT010000035.1:0-3720 GCA_045542815.1 Candidatus Scatosoma sp.
TCAAGCGTTTTATAGATACGCTGTGCTATTTCACGGTAGGCAGTATCGTTAACGATAAAATGTCTGCGTATGCGGAGACGCCTTTCTGGACAGCGTTCGTGGCAAACCTTGGCAAAGCAAGCGTGTACGCCCTGCTGTACGTGCCCATCGTATTCTTGTTCGACGCGTTTATCTTTACGGCATGTTGTTTGTTGTTGCGCTTTTTGCCGCTGCTTGCAGCGCTCTTCCTTGCAATGACGTTGCTTGCGTTGGGACAGGCGTTGAAGCTCACGTTTACCAGCCTTTGGATGCCCGCCATGACGGCGGACGGCAAGAAGCTCCGCGACGCTATTCATCTGAGCAATAAACGGGAAAAGAAACAGATTGCCAAAGCGTTTAGTCTGTATTTGGTTACGGTGTATGCGATCATTATTATCAACGTGATCGCGGCGCTTTTCACTTTCGGTAGCGCATTGCTCATCACCGTGCCCACGTCTTATTTGCTCTTTATCTGTCAGCAGTACGTCATTTATTATACGATGAAGGGAAAGAAATACTTTATCACTTACGAGAGTATCGCCACCAACCCCGATCACGGCGACAGCGAGCACTTCTTTGAATACTTGGAAGAAGCAGAAAAGCAAGAGCAGACGGAAGAACAAGTGGCAACGGCAGAAAGTAAAGAATAAACTATACGAAGAGAATATGGAGGAAGATAAAAAAATGGATTACTTGGGAAAATACCGTGAATGGTTGGAAAACCCTGCGCTTTGCGAAGAAGGCAGAAAGGAGCTGGAAAGCTTGTCGGGCAACGATAAGGAGCTGGAATACCGTTTCGGCGGCGAAATGGCGTTCGGTACGGCAGGTATGCGCGGAATTATCGGTTACGGTATCAACATGATGAATATCTATACGGTTATGCGCGCAACGCAAGGGCTTGCGGAATGGATTAAGACGCTCGGCAAAGCGGAAATGGAGCGCGGCGTTGTTATTTCCTATGACACGAGAAGAAAATCCGAAGAATTTGCCCGCGTTTCCGCGGAAGTTTTGGCAAAGAACGGGATTAAAGCGTATCTTTTCGACGACGTGCACCCCGTGCCTATGCTTTCGTATGCGGTGCGGTATTTGAAGACGATTGCGGGGATTATGATCACGGCAAGCCATAACCCTAAGGAATACAACGGGTATAAGGTTTACGGCGAAGACGGCGCGCAGATGTCGCCTGAGGATACGGAAAAAGTCGTTTCCTATATCAATGAAATAAAAGATTACCTCTCCGTTTCGGGTACGGCAAACAGCGATTTGATCGTACCCGTGCCCAAAAAGCTTGACGAGGATTATATTGAAGAGCTTTCCAAGCTCACCCTTTCCAAGCAAGCGGTGGAAAAGTGCGGAAAGGATCTTAAACTCGTATATACCCCCGTGCACGGTAGCGGTTACGTGCCCGTTATGTCCATTTTGAAAAAACTGGGGATCAATGCTACGGTAGTGGAAGAACAGACCAAGAAGGACACCGAGTTTTCCACCGTTAAAGTGCCCAACCCCGAATTTAAAGAAACCCTTTCCATGGGGATCGAGCTTGCGAATAAGATTGACGCGGACGTGGTGTTCGGCACCGACCCCGATTCCGACAGACTGGGCGTAGCACTCAAAGACGAGAAGGGAGAATTCGTTGCGCTTTCGGGCAACCAAGTGGGGATTTTGCTCTTAGATTACATATTGACCCGCCTTGCGGAAGACAAGGCAATGCCGAAAAATGCAGCGGTGGTAAAATCTTTCGTAACTACGGGCATGGCAAAGGCGCTTTGCGACGACTACGGCGTAACCTTATACGAAACGCCCGTTGGGTTCAAATTCATCGGCGAGAAGATCAAGCAGTGGGAAAAGGACGGCAAACACACGTACGTGTTTGGCTTTGAAGAATCCTGCGGATATCTTCGCGGTACGCACGCAAGGGATAAAGACGCCGTGGTTGCGTCCATGCTCTGTGCGGAGATGGTTTGCTATTATACCTATATCGGTAAAACTGTGCATGAAAGATTACAGGAAATTTATGCCAAATACGGCTACGTGCTGGACAAAAACGTTTCCATTCAGTATTCGGGCTTGAATGCGATGAAGGAAATGAACGCAGTCGTGGACGGCTTAAAGAGCAAGAAACCCACCCACCTTGCGGGTATCGAAGTGGAAGCGGTGCGCGATTACAGCGCGGCAAAACGCACGGTGCTTGCAAGCGGCAAGACGGAAGAAATGGATATTCCGAAGTGCAACTGTGTGTATTACGAGCTTGCGGGCGGTTCGTTTGTGTGCGTACGTCCGAGCGGCACGGAACCGAAGTTAAAAATTTACTACTCGCTCAAAGCCAAAGACGAAGCGGCGGCGAACGCCAAGCTGGTGGAGCTCCAAGAAGAAGTAAAAACTATGTTAAAATAACGAAAAGCACCCTGAAAATCAGGGTACTTTTTGCATACGGAGAAAGCGGAGAACATATTTTATAAGGAAATAAAAAATTTTCGGTAAAATTCAAAGAAACACTTTGAAAAAAGAAAAAAATATGGTACAATAGGAGTGAACCGCTTTGTTAAAAAAAGATTTCTACGTAGGGTACGACAGCTTTTATATCGAACGCCCGTTCGATTTCTCTTCCCATAGCACAATCGGTTGCGGCGGATACGCAAAAATTGCTTTTTATCCAAGAACCGCAGAAGAATTACGGCTTTTGCTTTCCCGCTTGGAGAGCGAAGGGCGGGAGTATATCCCGCTTGGTAATTTGAGCAACGTTTTGCCGTCTGATTTGGGCACGCAAAAAGCGGTCGTCAGCACTAAAAAACTTGCCAAAATCACCGTTTGTAAGGAAGAGAATTGCGTGTACGCCGAGGCGGGGGTTACGAGCGGCACTTTGCTGCAAGTTCTCAAAGCTTTAAATCTTGGCGGCGCGGAGTTTTTGTCGGGGATACCCTGTACGCTCGGCGGGGCGCTGTACATGAACGCAGGTGCGGGCGGGAAATATATTTCCGAGCTTGTGGAAAGCGTTTGCGTCTATCGCGCGGGAGAATTGATTACGCTGCCCGTTTCGGCGTGTGAATACGCCTACAAGGAAAGCGTGTTTATGCACACGGGCGATACGATTGTCGGCGCTACGCTTCGCCTTGAAAAAAGCAACGCGGAAGCCATTGAACAAGCGCAAAAGGAATGGCTCAAACGCCGTGCGCATTTGCCCAAGGGCAGGAGCATGGGCTGCGTGTTTAAAAACCCGCCCCAACTTAGCGCGGGGGAACTCATCGAGAAAACGGGTTTAAAAGGTATGCGCGTAGGGGGTGCGGTGGTGTCCCCCAAGCACGCGAATTTTATCATCAACGACAAGAAAGCAAGATCGTCGGAGATCAAGAACTTGATTTTGCTTGTCAAGAACGCCGTTTTTGCGCAGTACGGCGTGGTTTTGGAAGAAGAGATACGCTATATCGAATAAAAGGAGTATATTTTGATTTTAACGGGAGATTATCATACGCATACGCCGTATTCTCACGGAAAACATACGGTGGCGGAGAATACCGAACGCGCCAAAGAGCTGGGGCTGAAACAGATCGGGATTGCCGATCACGGCTTTGCCCACACGGCGTTTGGGCTCTCCCGCCGCGATGTTTCCGCGTATAGAGCGGAGTGTCAAGCGGCGGCAAAAGAGTACGGTGTGGAAGTGCTGGTGGGGATAGAAGCGAACATTCTGGGCACGGACGGCAGAAC
>JAZQLT010000036.1:0-4197 GCA_045542815.1 Candidatus Scatosoma sp.
GAACGACATGGCTACGATCCGACTTAAATCTTGCAGCAGGATACTCGTATCCTGCTGTTTGGCTATGGTGATCTATGAAAGCAGTTGTACAAAGAGTAAAACAAACCACCCTTTCGGTGGAGGGGGAATTGATATCTCGAATCCCGTTTGGGCTTACCGTTTTTTTAGGAATCAAGGTCGGCGACACGGAGAAAGAAGCGGCGTATATCGCCAAAAAAATCGCGGGCTTGCGTATCTTTGAAGACGAAAACGGCAAGATGAACTTGTCCGTCAAAGACATAGGGGGAGAAGTTCTGCTCGTTTCGCAGTTTACGCTTTACGGCGACGCTTCGCACGGCAACCGTCCCAGCTTCACCCTTGCCGAACGCCCCGAAAAAGCGCAGCCCCTGTATGAATTTACCTGCAAAGAGCTTGCTTCCCACGGCATTACGGTGAAGAAAGGGGTATTTGGTGCGGATATGAAGATTGAGCAGTATAATGACGGCCCCGTAACCATTCTTTTGGAGGCAAACAAAGAATAAGCGTCGCAATACGTCGTCAAACTTACGTTTCCCCTTGCTCGTGTACGTCTATGTACACTCCCGTCGGGGAATCCGCGTTTTCCTTGTCTTGCTTGCTTCTTGCTTTGTTTGGACGGGGGCAATACTTCGTCAAACTTGCGTTTTTTAACAAAAAAACCACTCTACTTAGGGTAGATAAGCCGACTCTACTGTGGGTAGAGTGCTCCACTACGCGTAGTAGAGCACGAAAAACACCAAGTAGAGCGATTTAGGGTGCCAAGGGGTTGTATTTTGGGAAAAAATGCTATAAACTATACTTGTGCTTTGTGGGCATTAAACCCCATGTATGCAGGGACTGCGATTGCGCGGTGTTTTTAAAACAGCCGTTCCATTGAGTCTTGAATCGCTAAATGCGAAGGATAGAAAGCAAAAGAGGTGTTTTATGGCAAAACCTATTATTCCCGTCTTTTATGCGGCGGACGAAAAGTACATGCCGTATTTGGCAGTGGCGTTGACGGCGCTCAAAGAGTACAAAACAGAAAATTACGAATACCGTATCCACGTACTGTATTCAGGCGATTTAAACGGTGCGTCTAAAAAAGTAAAGGCAATGGAAGAAGAAAACTTCCGTATTTACTTTGAAGATATCGGCGAAAAGATTGATCGTATTCGCGACTGCATGCATTGTCGCGATTACTATACGAGCGCGATCTATTATCGCTTACTCATCCCCGAGCTTTTCCCGCAGTACGAAAAGGTGCTGTATATGGATTGCGATACGGTGGCGCTTACCGATATTGCAAAGCTTTATTGCATCGATATCGGCGATAATTATATCGGCGCAGTGGCAGACGAAGCGGTGGCGGGCGTACCGCAGTTCCGCGCGTACGTCAAGCAGGCGCTTGGAATTGACGCGGAACACTATTTCAATTCGGGTGTGATCGTGATGAACCTTGTAAAATTCCGTGAGATCGGGTTTTACGACAAATTCAGCGCGGTGCTCAGAAGCTATGATTTCACCATAGCCCCCGATCAGGACGTGCTGAATTTAATCTGTAAGGACAAGGTGTATTACTACGACGGCGGGTGGAATAAAATGCCCATCGGCGGCAAAACAGAGCAACAGCCCATGCTTATCCATTATAACTTGACGATGAAGCCGTGGCACTACGACGGGATTTTATACGAAGAGTATTTCTGGGATTTTGCGGCGCGTACGCCTTTCTTACAAACCATTCAAAATGCAAAAGCAAGCTTTACTCCTGAAATGGTAAAGCGTGATGAAGAAGGGGGCGCAAAGCTTGTTGCGCTCGCGCAGGCGGAAGCGGAAAACCCGCACAATTTCCTCCGTTCGGTTGGCATAAAATTTTAAAAACAAACAAACGTAAAATTTGAAAAGAAGGCAGGCAGGTATGGATTTATCGAAAATTTCTCCCGAAAGATTGGAGATAATAAACCGCATTCAAGAGTTTGAAAACGAAGGGCGTTTCCACGAAAGTGTGGAAAACGATCCCGAAGCACCGGAGCTTTTGCCCGATCAGGTGGATTACCTTTGCAAAAAATTTTCCAGCAAATTCAAAAGACGGGTGGCAAACTTCGTTGGGGACCATTACTTTTTGAATTTAATCAAAAAGGATATCATGGTCATTGACGGGATTGAAGGGGAAGAATATTTAAAGGAAGGCTTGAAAAACGGTGCAATCGTTACCTGTAACCATTTTTCGCCCTTTGATAACTATATTGTATTCCACTGTATTCGTAAATATTTGCCGAGAAAATATCTCTATAAGATTATCCGCGAAGGGAACTATACCAACTTCCCCGGCTTATACGGATTTCTGTTTCGGCACTGTAACACCCTACCCCTTTCCCGCAACCGCCGTACGATGATGAATTTCACGTCGGCAGTCAATCAGCTTTTAAAGCGCGGGGAAGCGATACTCGTCTATCCCGAACAGGAGATGTGGTGGAACTATAAAAAGCCCCGTCCCTTTAAGGTGGGCGGCTTCAAGTTCGCTTACCGTGCGGACGTGCCCGTCGTACCGACTTTTATCACGATGACGGACGATCCCGAGCGGGTTGACGGGGACGGATATCCCGTGCAGCGGCACACCTTGCATATCATGCCCCCGATGTATCCCGATAAAACGCTTGGCGAAAAGGTCGGGTCGGAAAAAATGATGAACGATGCGTACGAGCTTTATAAAGCGAAATACGAAGAAGTATATGGCTGCCCGCTCGTTTACGGAATGCAAAAGGAAGAAGAAAAATGATACTGTATTTGACAATTATATTTTGCGCGATGCTCGTGATATCGGCAGTAGTCGCCTTGTCCTATCAAACGGGATTTTTCGGCGTGCTTGGCTACACGGCTTTCGCGGTCGCGCTTGTAATGCTCGTGGACGCTGTGGTGGCGACGGTGGCGAGATTGCTTCCCGCAAAATGCGCCGACCACGAGAATAAGATATTTAAGGTTTCCCCCAAGGAAAAGAAGTTTTACGAAAAACTGAAAATCCGTCTTTGGAAGGACAGAGTACCCGAAATCGGACAGTTCACAGGTTTTCGTAAGAATAAGCTCGACGACCCTAAGAGCGTGGAATATCTGGATAGATTTTTGCTGGAAAGCTGCTACGGCGAGATAGGGCATTTCTGTTCGATCTTCATAGGCTTTGTAATTTTGTTCGCAAGCTTCGTTACCCCCATGTGGTTTGCAATCTCCATTCCCGTGGCGTTCGTAAATGCGTTTTTGAATATACCGTCTTTCTGTATTTTACGGTATAATTCCTATAAACTCGAAGTACTTAGAAAAAGCATGCTGAAAAAGCAAGCGAGAGAGCAAAAAGCGGCGCATAGCGAAGTTTTGCAAGAAGCGGCTGTCGCCGACGCAAGATAGGCAATAAAAAGCCGTTTGGCAAAACTACGGTGAAAAATTCATAAAAACCCTTCGTTTTCTTTGGCGAAGGGTTTATTTTCATAAAAAATGCGAAAAATATCAACAAAAAAAAGGATTTCAAGAAGTTTTGTCGAATATATATATAAGATAAAGTCGAAAGGGGGCAGTATGCAAAACGAGAAAACGTATAATACCGTAAGAGAACGCGTATGCGCGCAGGAAGAGCTGTTCTTATCGAAGTACGCCGTTCGTTCGGCGGATACGAAAGGTCGGGCAAGAGAAGAAAAGAGCTGCGATTTCCGCACCGAGTTCCAGCGCGACCGCGACAGGATTATTTACAGCAATTCTTTCAAACGTTTAAAGAATAAAACGCAGGTGTTCTGCGCGCCCGAAGGGGATCATTACATTACGCGCTTGACGCACACGCTCGACGTATCGCAAATCGCGCGTTCGATCGCGCGGTCGCTCTCTTTGAACGAAGACCTTGCCGAAGCAATCGCTTTGGGGCATGACCTTGGACATACCCCTTTCGGACACGTGGGGGAAAAGGTGCTGGATAAGCTTTCCGAGCACGGTTTCCTGCACAACGAGCAATCCCTTCGCGTGGTGGACGTCATTGAAAAGGGCGGGCGCGGGCTCAATCTTACGCAGGAAGTGCGGGACGGCATTTTAGAGCATAAGAGCACGGGCAAACCCATGACCTTGGAAGGGGAAGCGGTATCTTTGGCGGACCGTATCGCCTATATCAACCACGATATCGAAGACGCGATTCGCGCGGGGATTATCAAAACGGAAGACTTGCCC
>JAZQLT010000037.1:0-3385 GCA_045542815.1 Candidatus Scatosoma sp.
TATGATCGAACTCCCCGAAGGCGTAGAAATGGTTATGCCCGGCGACAACATCGAAATGAAAGTTGTTCTTATTAAGCCCGTAGCACTCGAAGAAGGTCTTCGTTTCGCTATCCGTGAAGGCGGCAGAACGGTTGGTTCCGGTGTTATCACGAAAATCCTTAAATAATTAAGGTAAATTAAAAAACAAGACAGCTTATCCTAACGGGTAAGCTGTTTTTGTTTGCAAAAACACGGCGGATATGATATAATAATAAAAACGCATAGAAATGGGGTAAAATCGTGCAAAAAAGCAAAGGTCGAATGAGAATACGGAATATTGCGGAAATTGCCGTAATCCTTGTATTATGCGCGATAACGCTCGTTTTGGACTTCTGGGAGATAGAGTATCCTCTAAACGAAGTCAGAAACCGTTTCTTAAACAATATAGTGCAGCAAATTTGCGGCGGAGCCGCTGTACTCTTATTGATGCACCGCTTAAATATACGGTTGCTTGGCAAGCCGCAAAATCTTTTATATCTTATCCCTTGCCTTATCGTAGCGATAGACAATTTTCCGTTCTACGCGTATTTCAGCGGCAAAATGCAGCTCGTGCATACGGACTTTATCGACGTCCTGCTCTTTGGCTTAAACTGCTTTGCGGTAGGGCTGTTTGAAGAAGGAATCTTCCGCGGTATTATTTTTTGTGTTCTCGCGGGGCTTTTTAGTAAGGATAAGAAGGGGCTTTGGAAAACGTACGTAGTTTCTTCCGTACTCTTTGGCGTGGCGCATCTTTTTAACGGCTTCTCTATGGGAACGCTCTTGCAGGTTGGATATAGCGTCCTTACTGGCGGTTTATTCGCATTCGTCTTGCTAAAAACCAAAAATATTCTCTGCTGCGCATTCGTGCACGGGTTATACAACTTCTGCGGCTTACTCTTTGATATTCCCGAACGAATGGGGCTTGGCGGGGGCGTTGTAATAGACCTTGGCACGGCAATTACCATGCTAATCGTCAGTATTTTGGCAATATCCTTCGTTTTATGGTCTATTCACAGGTATTCCGACGAAGAACAGGGGAAATTGTACGAAAAACTCGGTGTTTCCATGGAAAAGAAAGAGAAGTAACGCAAAAAGCATGAAAAACAACGGAAAGGGGAGCAAGTGCTCCCCTTTAAACAGCTATTATGCCACACATAATACCTATGCGTGGCATAATAGCCCTAATTTTACTATGTCGCGCATAATACCTATGTCTAACATAATACAAAAACCGCCCAAGCTTTTACGGCAAAGGGCGGTTTTTCGTTATTTAATGTTATTCCACATACGGTTGGCGCGTTCGTTTTCGTTCTTATCAAAGAAGTTCATAACGACCAAGCGGTTCTTGGTAATCTCGTCGGGGTACTGCGCAAAGAGCTGTCTGCGGGTCTGATCTTCGGGTACAATCAGCGGCTGGAAGTCTTCGCCGAAGAAATAGGAGAGATCGTATTCTACCACGTCTTCTTCTCCTTCTTCCGCGCCGTAGGTATAATCGACGTAATTATAGATTTGTTGTCCTGCAAGGCAGCTTGTATAGCCAATGTAATACATATTTCGTATTACGTTATCAGGGCGGGAGAGGAAATTGACGAATGCCTGTGCAAGCTCTTTGTTTGCGCCTTTCATCATAACCCAGCCGTCAAACCAAAGGTTGGAAGCAGATTTGGGGATACTGTATTCAAGCGATAAGCCGTTGTTTTCCGCTTCATCGAGAATATATACACCGTCGCCGCTCCATTGATAGGAAGCGTCTAATCGACCTGCGGCAACGTCCGTTTTTCCTTCGTCCGTTTCCAAGCCGTAGAGATTTTTACGGGCTTTTTCCAAGAGTTTTTTCACTTCGCCCATCGTTTCGGGGGAAGTATCGTTCATCTTTTGGGATAACGTTTCGGCGTAGGTTGCGCTTGCGGGATCTAAGCCAAGTAAATAGTTTTCATAATACATGCCAAGCCCCATAAAGTAGGAGTCGCGCGTGTTATCCTTTGCGGTGATTTTTCGCTTGCATTCTTGGCTCGTCAAGCAGTACCAACTGCTCATGATCTCACGGGCTTCGTCTTCGTTTGCGCCGATTTTTTGGGGATTATACACAAATCCCGTCGAGCCCCACATATATCCTGCGATATAACCCGTTAAATTCGCTTTTTCAAAGATAGATTCGGTATAGCTTGATACGTTTTGCGCGTAGTAATTGCTCTCGGTTTCGGGGTTAAAAAACGCTTCGTCAAAGGGGATGAGCTGACCTTCCGATTTGAGCTTCATTGCCATATATTCGGATGGACACAAAAGATCGTAATCGTCGCCCATTTTAATTTTATTGTACATGGTTTCGTTGTCTTGAAGGGCTACGTATTCCACGGTAACTTTTTTGCCGGTTTGTTCAAAATACCAGTCTTCAAACTCTTCGTAAAGGGGACGGGTATCCAACAGATCAACGCCCGTTTCTTCCTTGAACCATTCGACGTACTCTAAAACGTCTTCGTCTTCAGGGTCGAGAAAGCTGCCGCCCATGTCGATGTATTCGTCCCAGCTGGCAACGCGCAGTACGTTGTCGCCTTTTTTCGAGCCCGTATCGTCGCCCGTGCAAGCAGTGGAAAGGGTGCCGAAAGCCAAACAAAACGCAAGGATAAAAGTCAAGTTCTTTTTCATTTCTTTTTGCTCCTTGTTTTACGGTACGTGGCGATATTCGCCGCGATTACAACGCCGACGATGATAAAGAAGATAATCGCCGTAAATGCCCAATAAGCCGCTTTGATTTGCGGTCCGACTACGTTGTTCTTATCTAAGCCGTAGATATGCGTACTGATGGTTTTAAAGGAATCTGGTTTTGTGTAGGCGGTAATCACGTAATCGTCGAGCGAAAGGGTAATCGCCAGCAAAAATCCCGAAAGAATACCGGGTAAAATCTGCGGTATGACTACGGAAAAGAGCGCTTTTGCAGGCGTTGCGCCAAGGTCCAAAGCCGCTTCGTAGAGATTATTGTCCATCTGTTTTAATTTAGGCATGACCGAAAGGAGTACGAAAGGTGTACACAGGATCATTTGCCCAAGTACGAGCGGGATATACGTAGATTTATCGAACCCGAAGAAGGAAACGAACAGCGCAAAGGAGATCGCCGTAACCACTTCCGCGTTGATAACGGGGATACGGTTGATTGCGGAAAGCATACCGCTTGCCCGCTTTCTCGAATAAAAAATACCGATCGCGCCCACCGTGCCGAGAATCGTGGAAAGTGCGGCAACTACGATTGCGAGCAAAATCGTTTGCAAAACTACGCGTAAAGGCTCGTTTTCAAGATTGAAAAAGTATTCGTAGTGCGCGAAACTGAACCCCGTCCAACCCGACTGGATCATATCGCTTTCGTTAAAGC
>JAZQLT010000038.1:0-6220 GCA_045542815.1 Candidatus Scatosoma sp.
GCTCACAGAACGACATGGCTACGATCCGACTTTATTTTTCTCCTAATTATTTTTTCAAATGATATCCTTCAACCGCTTATACGCCAAAAATAGTGCATAATTGATTGCTTTTTCCGTAATTTCTTTTCGATTGCCGTCAAAATTATATTGATATACGCAAATTCTTTCTCTCGTACCAACTGCAATGCAACAGTACCCAACCGGTCTTCCGAAGCTATCCGTATTCGGCCCTGCAAGCCCCGTTGTCGCTACGGCAATATCGCAATCTCCCGTATTCAACAGTCCCCGTGCCATTTCATACGCCGTATCCACGGACACCGCGCCTTTTAGGGAAAGGGTATCCTTGGACACTCCGAGCCGTTTTATCTTTGCTTGCTCGTTATACGTATTCAAGCCTTCAAAATACACTTCGCTTGCCCCCGGAACGGAGACGATCCTTCGTGCAATTCCCCCGCCTGTAAAGGATTCGGCAACACTTAGTTTTTGCCCGCGTAATTTCAAAAGAAAGACGAGCTGTTCTTCCAAGCTTACGTCGTCCAACGCGTACATGGTATCCCCAAACCCCTCTGCAAACGCGCGCAAAAGCCCGTCCGTAAAAGGTTTTGGAAGTCTGGCGTCGTATAGAATTTGAATACGGTCTTCATCGTATTTTCTTGTATGACGGCACAGAACCCGATCTCCGCCCTGTTTTTGCGCTTCATCGATCAAGTTTTCGACGTGCGCAAGGCTCGCGCCTACCGTTTTAAAAGTAAACCTTTCAAAACAAGCGCCGTCCGCCTGCTGCAAGTAGGAAATACAGGACTTTTTTAAATACTCCATGCCCATTTCCGCGCAATCCGCGCAAAGCAGGCATACCGTCGCTTGTCCGTCCATAAAAATCCCTTCTTTGCTTTGCACTTCGCGAAAAAGCCCTTGCAGACAATCTCTCGCCTGTAACAAAGCGTCTTTACGGACGATAAAAAATATTTTATTATTTTCTTCCTTAAAAGCACTTAGCGTTCGTTTGGTCTTTTCTATATCTTGCTCGGAAAGCAAGCAAAGCTCTTGTTGCGCGTAACCATAGAGATACAGCTCGTTTAACAAGGCATTTACATTCTCGTCAAACGGTATATTGATATCTTTTCTCCATACGATGCACGCACTTTTCATGGAGCACTCCTTTCTAATATTATTAAGCGTCTTTTAAGACTTGTTTATTCTTAACAACGTAAGAAATCCCCGACCAAACAGTGAGCACGGTAGCCACCGCAAAGAGCACGAGCCCCGTCCACGCTACGTAAGCATTCCAAGGAACCGCCTGCGTTACCGACGCGGGAATATCCGCCGCAAGAATTAAAACGAAAATGGCGATATCTTGGAAAGTCGTCTTATATTTTCCAAGCTTCTCTGCCGCAAGCACCAACCCGCGCGCCGCCGCAATCTGACGAAAAGCGCTGATAATAAGCTCTCTTGCCATAATCACGCAAATGCCGACAGCCGTTGCAATATATACGGCGTCTTGCGCCCCGCCGAACGCGGTAAATAACGACCCCTTCATCGTCAAAATTAAAATCATTGCCGTGGAAACGAGCACCTTATCCGCGATTGGATCGAGAAATTTGCCTAAGTTGGTAACCAACCCGCGCGAACGGGCGATATGCCCGTCGATAAAATCCGTGCAAGCAGCAAGCGCGAAAAGGATTGCCGCAATTCCATAGTTAAAGGGCAAAATTCCATCTAAAAAGAAGACCAGCACGAATACGGGAATCATGCAAATTCTCGTAAGCGTGATCTTATTCGGTAAATTCATAGCATTTCTCTCCTTCATAGTCTTCCGTGCGACCAAACAAGTCGTAGGAAGTATTTTTTTCTATCAAAACGCGATAGGTTTCCCCTTGCACGGCTTCTGTTGCGTGGAAATATACCTTGCCGTCGATATCGGGCGCGCTAAAATACGCTCTGCCGACGAAACAACCTTTTTCGTAGTCGATTCCATCGCATAAAACTTCCAGTTCGCGACCGACAAATCCCGCAAGAATTCTCTGGGATATTTCTGCCTGCGTCTCATACAACGCACGCACACGCCGCTGCTTCGTAGCGTGATGTACCTGCGGCTTCATACGATATGCGCCCGTATCCGGTTCTCTGGAATAGGCAAAAAAACCGCAGTTGATCAAGTTTGCTTCCGCAATAAAGGACTTCATCCCTTCAAACTCTTCTTCCGTTTCCGTCGGAAAACCCGAAATAAAGGTGGAACGAATGGCAATCCCCGGAATTTCCTTGCGAAGCTTTTTAAAAAGCTGCAAATACCCTTCTCTCGTACCCTTTCGGTTCATGAGTTTCAGCACTCTGTTTTCCGAATGCTGTAAGGGAATATCCATGTATTTGAGTATCTTCCCGTTGGTTGCGATCTCGTGGATTAGCTCGTCCGTGATCACGTCGGGATAGCAATACAACAAACGGATTTTTTGAATATTCTCCAAAGCGGAAAGCTTTTGCAATAACTCCACGAAACGGTTTTCTCCGTACAGATCTTCCCCATAACGCGTTGTGTCCTGCGCAACGAGTATAAGCTCTGCCGTATCCCCCAAATCTGCCGCTTCTTTGAGCAATTCTTCCATGGGATACGAACGGTATTTTCCGCGTATCTTGGGAATAAGACAATAGGTGCAATGATTATAACCCCCGTCAGCAATCTTTAAATATGCATAATGCTCGTCCGTCGTTAAAACGCGGCTGTGGATATATCCGTCCTGCCCTTTACCGACGAAATTTTGACGTTCGTTTTCGCGATAAGAAGCCTCCAGCGCTTCAAATATCTTTTCGTAATCGTTGATACCAAGGAAAACGTCCGCTTCCTGTAAGGGCAAAAACAGTTCGTCGATAAATTTTTGAGGTAGGCAGCCCGTTACCACGAGTTTTTCCAAGCTACCGCTTTTATATTCCGCGCACTCCAAGAGCGTTTCAATCGCTTCTTCGCGCGCAGACTGTAAAAACGCACAGGTATTGACGATCACAATCTGCGCCTTGGATAAGTCGTCGGTTAACGCGCAGCCGCGATCTTTCAAAAGCCCGATCAGCTTTTCGCTGTCCACTCTATTTTTATCGCATCCGAGAGAAATCACCCCGAATAACTTTTTCGATAACATACTTTCGTTCATTTTACTGTAAGGGTCCGTACTTGCTCTCAAACTCTTCCTTGGTGATCAGCACCTTGCGCGCTTTCGCGCCGTCAAACGCGGAAATATAACCCATATCTTCCATCCATTCGATGATCTTACCCGCGCGGTTATATCCCGCAGAGCACTTACGCTGAATCATGGAAATGGACGCGCTTCCGCTCAAAATCACGTAACGCAAGGCTTCGATATACATGGGATCGACTTCCGTCTTATCCGAGAGAGAATCATCGCCGGGACCGCGGCTGTTGTTGATATAAGCCGTAGCTTCTTCGTCGTAATACGCTTCGTTATTCGATTTAATGAAATTAACGACTTTTTGCGAATCTTCGGGGGAAATGAACGCGCTCTGCACGCGCACGGGCGTATTGATTCCGGGCATCGTATAAAGGAAATCCCCTTTACCGAGTAATTTCTGCGCGCCCGTTTGGTCGAGAATAACACGAGAATCCACGTCCGTTGCCACGTAAAAAGCAATACGGGTGGGCAAATTACTCTTGATAACGCCCGTAATGACGTCCGTGGAAGGACGTTGGGTCGCTACGATAAGATGAATGCCTGCCGCACGCGCTTTCTGGGTCAAGTTCTGGATACGGTCTTCCATTTCTTTCTTTGCCGCAAGCATCAAATCGGCAAGCTCGTCGATGATGATGACGATTTTAGGCAAGCGTTTGGATTTTTCAAGCTGTGCGTTATACTGATCGAGATTGACCACGTACGTTCCCGAGCGGCTCATTTGCTCAAAGAGCGTATAACGGCGGTTCATTTCCCCGATTGCCCAATTCAAGCTCTGTACCGCCTTATTGACGTCGGTAATAATTTCGTTAATCATCAAATGCGGAAGATTGTTATATAAAACAAATTCCGTCTTTTTGGGGTCGATCAAAATCAAACGCAGTTCTTCGGGCGAATATTTATAAATCATACTCACGATGAGTGCGCCCAAGAACACACTCTTACCCGAACCGGACGAACCCGCAACGAGCAGGTGAATCATTTTGGAAATATCGCCGTAAATCTTCGCGTTGGCTACGTTTTTACCCATGGTGAACATAAGCGAAGAAGACTTTGCGTTGACGAAGGTGTCTCCCGTGAGCATACAGCCAAGGTTTACGAACTGTCTTTCCTTGTTCGGAACTTCGATACTGACAACCCCGTCTTCATAGTTAGGATAAATATTCACCCCGTTAGAGTGCAGAGCAATCGCAATCGATTGATCGAGCGCAACCACCTTTCTGGGCGAGATGCTTCTGGGCAGCGTTACGTTATATCTCGTAACGGTAGGGCCAAAAGTAACCGAAGCGATCGACGCACCCGTTACCTTGAAATCTTCCAAGGTCGCGATAATCGTTTGCTTGGTTTCTTCTACTTCTTCTTCGTTGGAGGTAGGCTCCACGTCGCGACAGTCGAAATCGTCAAGCGGTACGCGCTTGTACGGTTTGATTACGCGGGGCTTGGGCGGCTCAACGGGTTTAGGAGCTTCCACGGGCTTGGGCTCTGCTTTGGGAGGTTCGGGGATAACGGGCTCACTTCTGTCAAATCCCCTTTCACTGCCGCGATCGGCAAAATCAAAATCCCGTCCGCGCGTTTCAATACCGCAATTGCTGCTTCTCTCATCAAAGGTGGAACGCAAAGAATACGGATCTTCTTCGTCTTCAAAAATATTCAATGCGTCTCTGCCGCGATCTTCTGTTTTTTCTTCAATGGGCTCGGGGAAAGCTTCCGCTTTGTCTTCGCGAATAAAACGATCGCGTGTATCGCTTTCCGAAAGCGTATCGTCATTTCTACCGAAAACATTGGGATTGGACGGTGAAAACAAGTCCATGTAGTCGTGCCGTCTGTACCCTTCTTCGGGCGCTTCGGGCAATTCTTTCTTCGTTTCCCTGCCAAACCCAAAGGTTTGCTCAGACTGCGTCTTTTCTTCATATACAGGATAGGAAACAGGGTCTTGTTTAACAGGTTTTTCTTCTTCCAACGGCTCAATGGGAAGAATGGGCGATTCCGTCTTTTCTTCTAATTCATAAGCCTTCGTATAATCTTCTACTACCTTTACGGGGCTTTCGCTGACGCTATCTTCGTTGACCGCGTTTTGATATGCTTCCGCATAGGAAGGGATATACTCGTTCTTAGGCTGCGCAACGGGTTCTTCCGACTGCCGTCTGTTCACCTGTGCGTTAGGATCGAAAATCAAGTTCCGTTTAAAGTTTTCCGCAGGCGTACTGCCAAACAGGAACGCGCGGCTACTTTCAGGCGAAGACGGAGCAGGCATTGCTTGTCCGGCATTAAAAGGCGAGAAAACACTCTCTTCTTTTTGCATATCTTCTTCGCTTAAACGAACGCCCGGACGCTGGTCCATAAGTGGCATGGACGGAGTTTGCGCAGAATAAGCGGGCGCACGGGTATAAGCCGCTTCTTGTCTTACATAAGCTTGTGCTTCTTCGGGTTGCGGCGCAGGTGTTTGCATTTGTTGGGTTTCAGGCGCACTCTGCACTTCTTCCGTCTGTACGTTCGCTTGGCGTACAGGTTTTTTTGCAGAAAGCACGCAAAGATAAATGCTAAATGCCGCCAAGATCGAAAAGAGCACGATTGCGCCTATATTCGACATAACCGCCGATACACTGTACACAATAAGCCCGCCAAGCCAGCCCGTTACAGTTGCCTTAGGGAAGCTCTCGCCGGCAGAAAAACACTGTGCCAAATACCCTTCTCTTGCCCAAGAAAAGGTGAGCGCCGTATGTACGATAAGCGCCGCAAAAACAACGGCAAGGGCAATACACCAGCCTAAACGTCTGTTTTTTACAAGGCGCACGCCGATAAGCCCCGTTACGGAAAGATAAAGCGCGCCAAAGACAACGGGATACGCCAAATAGCCGAATACCCCCGTTAAAAAGCTATGAATTCCCAGCCCAAGCTCCCCGAAAATCAAAGAGCGGCTGCAAAGAATAAGCCCTGCAAGAAATGCAAATAACGCGACCGTTGCACACAAGCTCTCCTTGGTTACGAGCAAGGACTCGTTCTTATAAGTCGGATCGTAGCCATGTGTTCTGTGAGCCAAGGAGTTG
>JAZQLT010000039.1:0-9527 GCA_045542815.1 Candidatus Scatosoma sp.
GGTCATTTCACGCTGGATATCTTCGCCGACCTGCGACTGCGCCGTTCTCGCCGCGCCGCCGCCGAAACCGCCGAAAAAGCTGCTGAAAATATCGGAAATATCTTCAAAGCCGCCCGCGCCGCCGCCAAAGCCGCCGAAGCCGCCGCCGAAACCGCCCATGCCGGGGTGGTCCAGCTCGTAATCGTACGCCGCGCGTTTTTGCTGATCGGAGAGCGTTTCGTGCGCTTCATTGATTTCCTTGAATTTTTCCGCCGCTTCCGCATTGCCCTGATTTCTATCGGGGTGATATTTCATCGCAAGTTTTCTGTACGCGGATTTTATCTCGTCCGGTGTAGCCTTTTTATCCACACCGAGAATATCGTAATAATTTTTCTTATCTGCCATGATTGTTACCTTCGTCAAGTGAATTGCCTTCGGCGTGAAACGGGTGATACCCGCTTATGTTTATCTATCGATAAACGCGATATATTTACTGTGTAAATGCGATATAATTACTGCGTAATTTCGATATGTTTACCTGCGGTAAACGCGATATGTTGCTTGCACAACGCTGTGGGAATATTACAATAGCGCGTTGCTACGCAACGCATATCGCGCGAGCGCAGTGAGTATATCGCATTGTACCTACAATATATCGCGCCCGTAGGGCATATCGCGTCGCGTTAGCGACATGTTATAATTCACGCAAGACTATGCCTTGCAATTCACTCTGAATACAGCGCATACGGGTTTGGCAACAGCCAAACCCGTCGCTATTTATTCGTTTATGCTACCCATGTACGGGTTGAAAGGGTTTACTGGTGGAATTCCGTATCCCCGCCGTCCGCTTCGGGCGCTGTGCCTTGCGCGCTTGCCTGCTGATACATCTTCGTGAACACGGGCTGTACGTCTTGCATCAGCTTATCGTATGCCGCTTTGATACGGTCGTCGTCGTTGCTTTCCAGCTCCGTCTTTGCCGCGTCAATCGCCGCCTGCAAGGTGGATTTGTCGTTTTCGTCCAGCTTGTCGCCCGCTTCCTTCATGGTCTGCTCTACGGAGAAGATCATGCCGTCCAGCTTGTTTCTGTTATCCACTTTCTCTTTGCGTTTCTTGTCTTCTTCCGCAAACTGTTCCGCTTCCTTCACAGCCTTGTCGATTTCTTCTTCGGAAAGGTTGGTGGAAGAAGTAATGGTAATATCCGTGGACTTACCCGTGCCCTTATCCTGCGCAGTTACGTGCACGATACCGTTCGCGTCGATGTCGAAAGTAACTTCGATCTGCGGAATGCCGCGGGGCGCGGGTGCAATACCCGAGAGCATGAAGTTGCCAAGGGTCTTGTTGTCTTTGCAGAATTCACGTTCGCCCTGCAATACGTGGATATCCACGCTCGTCTGATTGTCCGCCGCCGTAGAGAAGATTTGGCTCTTCTTAACGGGAATGGTCGTATTTCTGTCAATGATACGGGTGAACACGCCGCCAAGCGTTTCGATACCCAAGGAAAGCGGGGTAACGTCCAAAAGGAGCACGTCCTTCACTTCGCCCGTCAAAACGCCGCCCTGCACCGCCGCGCCGATTGCTACGCATTCGTCGGGGTTGATGCCCTTGAAGGGTTCTTTGCCCGTAACTTCTTTCACTTTCGCAACGACTGCGGGCATACGCGTCGAACCGCCGACGAGAATAACCTTGTCAATGTCGCTGTACGAAAGCCCTGCGTCTTTCATCGCTGCCTTCATAGGCGCTACCGTGCGTTCGAGAAGATCTGCCGTCATTGCTTCAAACTTCTGCTTGGTAAGCGTTACGTCAAGGTGCTGAGGTCCTTCCGCGCTCATGGAGATGAAGGGAAGATTGACGTTCGTAGAGCTCATACCCGAAAGCTCGATTTTCGCTTTTTCCGCAGCTTCTTTCAGACGCTGCATTGCCATTTTGTCTTTGGAAAGGTCGATCGCGTGGGATTTTTTAAACTCGTCCACGAGATAGGAAATAATCTTGTTATCCCAGTCGTCGCCGCCGAGCTTGGTGTCGCCGTTGGTTGCGAGTACTTCGAATACGCCGTCGGAGATTTCCAAAATGGATACGTCGAACGTACCGCCGCCAAGGTCGTAAATCATAACCTTGCCGCCTTTGTCCTTATCCAAACCGTACGCAAGCGCCGCCGCCGTGGGTTCGTTGATGATACGAAGCACGTTCAAGCCTGCAATCTTACCCGCGTCTTTCGTTGCTTGACGCTGAGAATCCGAGAAGTATGCGGGGCAAGTGATAACCGCTTCGGTTACCTTCTGCCCAAGGTATGCTTCCGCGTCCGCTTTCAATTTCGCAAGGGTCATTGCGGAGATTTCCTGCGGAGAATACTCCTTATCGTCGATTTTTACTTTATAATCGCTGCCCATGTGGCGCTTGATGGAAATAATCGTCTTATCGGGGTTAGCCACCGCTTGACGCTTTGCCGCTTGCCCGACCACGCGGGAGCCGTCCTTTTGGAAAGATACGACGGACGGGGTCGTTCTCGAACCTTCCGCGTTCGCGATAACGACGGGTTCGCCGCCTTCCATAACCGCTACGCAAGAGTTGGTCGTACCAAGGTCAATACCAATAACTTTACCTGCCATAATATTTACACTCCTTTTCGCCGAATTCGGCGCGTTGTTTTTATTTACAATTATATGTAACCGCCACAAACGGCGATTAAACAAAAATTTTAAAAAAATTATAAAAGACGGAGAAAACTCCGTCTTTGAAAATTGATTTTAGTTTTTATAAAATGGGAAATACTGACATGATTATTCTATTTCCGTAATAAGTATTCCCTGTATTAAATTCTCTTGAATCTGTACATATACGTTCCCCAAAATTTTTAAAAGTTCCATAGACTTATCATATTTGCCTAATTGTAAAATTTTATTTTTGGAGTCATAATAAATTAAGCCATTCAAAGAGAGATCATATCCTGCGCCCGCTTGTAATTCTTCTAAACTTTCAACGTACAAGATACCTTCTCTTATTGTTTCCGCAAATATTACTTCTTTTTTCTTTAATTTATCCAAATCACCTAAAAAATCACCAATACCGCCAATTCTTTTAGACTCTAAATCAAAAGAAAAATTTATATAAGCACAACCGGTGCATAAAAAACAATTTCCCCCGCCACGAAGAGAGATTAAAGCTTTGTCTTCTTTGATGTAAGAAACTTTAACAGCATGATAAGTTTCTACCACCCTTTGCTCTTCATTTTCAGCGGATTTAAATATTACTTTAATCATTTATCTCTCCTTAAAAACTATTACCCCTATTATAGCAAGAATTGTCAATATTTTCCATTTTAAACCTTTAAGGACAGCTAAAAGACGGAGAATGTTCTCCGTCTTTTCGTTTGCAATTGAACCGCTTGTGCGGTTGGGAGCGCAACCTATCGGTTGATTATATAGGTCTGCTTTCGTGGAGTATGCGCGAGACTGACTATAAACACGCGTGATAAGACACTTAGTCTGCCTGCAAGCTCAGCTTGCTTAAGGACGAAGCCCGCTGCCGCCTTGCAGGGTAATCGTTTCGCCCGTTACGTAGCTTGCTTCGTCCGAGCAAAGGAATACGCACACGCCGCCTACATCCTTTTCAGGGTCAGCAAATCTACCCATGGGTACGCCCTTAATCGTCTGTTCGTATCTTTCGGGGTATTCTTCCTTGAACTTCTGCAAGCCTTCCGTCATCGCCAAAGGACAGATCACGTTCACGCGAACGCCGTACGGCGCCCATTCCGTAGCCGCTACTCTCGAAAGACCGCGGATACCTTCCTTCGCCGCCGCGTAGGACGACTGCGCAATTCTGCCAAACAGCCCTGCGCCGCTCGCGAAGTTGATTACACAGCCCTTGCTTTCCTTTAAGTACGGGAATGCTTTTTGCATATAGAAGAAGGTCGCGTACAAGCCCGAATAGATAGCAAGATCGAGATCTTCCTTGGTGTGATCGACGAGCATTTTACCCGAAGCCGAAGCCTGCGCGTTGTTGACCACCGCGTCAATTCTGCCAAAGCGTTCTACCGTTTTGTCGATTACGTTTTGGATAGCCGCTTCGTCCGCGCCGTCCGCCGTTACCGTAAGTACTTCCGAGCCGTACGCCGCTTCCAGCTTTTCCTTTGCGCTAAGCAACGTGCTTTCCGTTCTGCCCGTGATAACGAGCTTTGCGCCTGCTTCCGCAAACGCCGTCAAAAGCCCGAACCCGATACCTCTCCCGCCGCCCGTGATAATGACGACTTTGTCCTTTAAACTTATCATATATTTTCTCCTTATTATATAGTTACTGAGTTACGATAACCTGTGCGTAGCGCAGGACTTTTTCACCCTTTTTATAGCCCTTCACATAGACCTGCTTGACCGTGCCGCTTTCTTCCCCGTCTTCGGCGGGCATCGCCATGATCGCTTCCATGGTATCCGCGTTAAAGGGTTGACCCATGGGATCGATCTCTTCCACGCCTTCTCCTTCGAGCACCTTTTTAAAGGCTTTGAGCACCATATCCAAGCCCTGCTTGGTGTTCTCGTCCGAGCACGCCGCAAACGCGCGTTCCAAATTATCCCCAATGGGGAACAGAGCCGCCACTACGTCGTTTCTGCCTTCTTGATAACGCTGTGCGGACTGGTTTTGGGTGCGGCGGCGGTAGTTTTCGTACTCTGCCGTTACCGCGTACCATTTCCGCTTGCTTTCTTCCGCTTCCGCGAGTGCTTTTTCCAGCTCTTCCTGCTTTTTATTTACGCTCTTTTTCTTGGGTTTTTCGTCCTTTTTCCCCGCTTCTTCTACTACGGGTTCTTCCTGTTTCAATTCTTCGTTTTCCATAATTCCTTCCTCGCTTTTTCTTACTTATATTTATAAAGCGATATTACCATTTTTAAACATTTGCCCGAAATTTCTTTGGATTTTTGGCATGCTTTGCATGTAAAACGCCTACGGCGTAAAAAACGCAACCTAACGGTTGCTTATTGTGGGGCTGTTATTGCGGGGGCTTCCGCCCCCTGCACCCCTGACGAGAACCTGAGTTTCTCGACTTCCAACCGTTATCGATTAAATCTCCAAATGCGCGAATTTATCTCTTCTGGAATAGCGGTAAAAGATTGCTTTTCTGCCGATGACCGCAACGGGGACGGCTTCCAAAAGCTCGGCTACGTTTTCGGCAAGGTTTCTCGCGTCTTCGTCTGCCGTTTCTAAAATGTTTACCTTAATAATCTCGTGCGCGTCCAGTGCGTCGGACAAGGTTTTGAGTAGGTTGTCCGTAATCCCGCTTTTCCCGATTTGCGTTACGGGCGATAAGTTCGCCGCAATGGATTTTAATTTGCTTCTTTGCTTGCTGGTTATATTTTCGTTGGTGATAATCATTGTTTTCTCCTTTCATTTCGTACATGGTGGGCTGTAATTAGTCAAATTCGTTTAAAACGGTGAAGTTTTTGCACAAAGCGCAAAAGTGAAGTTTATTTTCAATAAGTGAAGTTGCGACTTCGTCGCAGTGAAGTTTTCACTTCGTGAAAGTTGTGGCTGTTATTGATATTCCCTTAACTTGCCCCAAAGGGGCAAACTTCACTTTTCGCCAACGGCGAAAAACTTAACTTGCGTAGCAAACTTAACTTTGCCGTAGGGCAAAACTTAACCGATTAAAACGCAGAGATGCGAGCAGCGGGTGGCACCCGCGGGCAAGTCTTAGTGTCTTTGCGTTCGTGTTTATAGTTAAACTCGTCGTGAAACCGCTTCGATCCAGTGCGAAGCTGTAAAACGCAGAGATGCGAGCAGTTCAAGGCGCAGGAGCACCCCCGACGGGAGTGTACATAGACGTACACGAGCAAGGGGGCGCGCACTGCAACGCTGAAATGCGACGCATATATGCGTTTTAAGGAACGAAATCGAATTCTACGTCCCCAATCGACACAGTATCCCCTTCTTGACAGCCCATCTTCGTGAGTTCCTTGATTACGCCGCGAAGACGAAGGACTTTTTGGAAGTACATCATGGAATCGGGGTTGTTCAAAACGACGTTGCGGCAGAGCATGTCCACCAAACCGCCGACAACCACAAATACCCCTTCTTCGTCCTTGAAGATCTCGAAATTCAGATCGTCGTTTGCCTTGTACTCGAACTCTTCTTCGATCGGCATGGGTTCTACGGGGGGCAGCTCGTCCAGTACGGCAAAAATCCCTTCGATCAGCTCCCGCGTGCCTTCGCCCGAAAGCGCCGTGATCGGGAAAATCTTATACTTTCTGCCGTATTTTTTCTTAAACGCTTTAAGATTGTCTTCCGCGCCGAAAATATCGCACTTGTTGCAAACCACGATTTGCGGACGGGCAGCCAGCTCTTCACTGAACTCCTTTAATTCTTCGTTGATTTTTTTGAAATCTTCGATCGGGTCTCTGCCTTCGCAGCCGGAAATATCGATTACGTGGCACAGCATTCGGGTGCGTTCGATATGGCGCAGGAAATCGTGTCCAAGCCCCGCGCCTTGCGCCGCGCCTTCGATGAGCCCGGGGATATCCGCCGCCACGAAGGATTTTTCATAGTAGCGCACTACGCCAAGGTTGGGCGAAAGCGTGGTGAAATGATAGTTCGCAATCTTGGGTCTTGCCGCGGATATCTTACTCAAAAGCGTGCTCTTGCCTACGTTGGGAAAGCCGACGAAGCCTACGTCCGCGATGACTTTAAGCTCCAAGATCACGTAATGCTGCTTGACTTTCTCCCCTTTTTGTGCGAAATTAGGCGCATGACGGCGCGCCGTGGTAAAGCGCACGTTGCCCTTGCCGCCGTTCCCGCCGCGGGCAACCAGCACCTGCTGTCCGTCTTCAAACACGTCGCAAATCAGCCTACCCGTTTCTTCATCTCGAACGAGCGTGCCAAGCGGTACCTTGATATACACGTCCTTACCGCTCTTACCAAAGCATTTATTCGTGCCGCCCACTTCACCGTTCTCCGCCAAAAAGCGGGAATTGAAACGGAAGGAGAACAGATCGTTGGTATCCTTATCCCCAACGAAATAGACGTTGCCGCCTCTCCCGCCGTCGCCGCCGTCCGGCCCGCACGCGGGCTTGCCTTTGAAGGCTTTAAAGGAGTTCATACCGTCCCCGCCGTCGCCTGCTTTGATTAGAATTTTAACTTTATCGGTAAATTCACCCGTTGCCATACTTTTACAACCTCTTTTTTATCTTCGGCTATTAGTATAACAAAAATAATAAGAAAAATCAATAGTTTACGCCCGCGCGCGAAAGATTATCCGCAATTTTTGGGAAATTTTACTTCATGGGCGCTCTAACGGTACGCAATATCCCCGTCGATAAAATCTTTTTATCCCGCAAGCCCCATTCCCGCAGCGCTTCTTCCAAGAGATCGGAAAAAAAGGTCCGCGCGTCGGAAATACGCTCGCAGAACAGGTAATACGCAAGCGAACCGGGTACGGTGTTCACTTCGCAAAGATACACTTCGTTCCCGCTCACGAGATAATCCATACGCACCGCGCCCTTTAAATTCATGCGCTTGTAAACGGTCTTGGTATAGGTGCGGATTTTTTCTCGGATATCTCTATTCAATCCGTCCATGCCCCCGCTCTTTACCATAATCCCGCCGCCGTCCGCGGTGCGCTTGATATACTTTTCTTCAAAGGAATACAGCCCGTCGCCAAAGGCAAGCTCCGCGTCGGAAACACAGATCTCCCCGTTTAAACAATACGCCGCACAGTTGACGTCTTTCTTGTTTTCCAAATACCGTTCGATAATCACGCGATGATCCAGCGTAAAAGCGTGCTCTATCGCCGCCTTTGCTTCCGCTTCGTTTTTCGCCACCGCTATCCCTATCGACGATCCTAAATGCGCGGGCTTTACCACAACGGGGTATTTCAAACGGTTTTCTATCCGCCGTAACAAAAACGCGCCCCGCTTCTCATAGTCCCGCTCGTTGACGCGGATATAATCGACGGTCGGCACGCCAAGCCCCCGCATGACGATTTTCGTCAACGCTTTATCCATGAATACGCCCGAAGGGGTAAGATCGGGCGAAGCCAACGGAATAGAATTCCATTCCATCATTGCCGAAACCCCGCCCCCTTCCCCCAGCCCGCCATGGCAGCAATTGAGCGCTACGTCGATTTTTGCCAAGCGTTTCACCTTCCCCTTGGCTGCGTTCAACGCATACATGCTCCCACCGTGGAAGAATACCTTTTGGAATTTGGAATAGTCCTTTTCCCGAAAAACGTTTAAATCCGTCATCTTGGGAGACGTGTAGGCTTCCCCGTCCGTATGTATATAGACGGGCACGGGGGAATACTTTTCCCTATCCAACAAATTCAGCACGAATACCCCCGTCAAAACGGAAATTTCATTTTCGCAAGACCGCCCACCGAACAACGCCGCCACCTTCCGCATAAAAAAACACCTCCGCTGAATTTCTTAGCTTTGGTGTTTCGTTGGTTTTAAATTTTTACGCACTACGGCGAGAAAACCGCTAACGCGGTTAAAAGCGCAACCTAACGGTTGCTTTGCGTGAGTCCACCTTCGTTGGCTCCGCCCACACCCGTTTGGGGCTTTGCCCCAAAATCCCACGAGAAACTGAGTTTCTCGACCTCCTATGGGAATTTTTAATACACGTCGGGGAGATCGTTTAAAAAGAGTACGGCGTCGCCCGCTTGCACCCACTTGGAAAGCGCTTCCTGCGCCAAGGCAAGCGTTTTGACTGCGGTCAGGTTTTCCGCCTTCCCGCCTGCCGAAAGATAGCCTTTCTTCACCGCACCGACCAGCGTTTCGCCGACCAAGATCACCTTATCCAGCTCCGCCTTTGCAATCTCTTCGCCAAGCTCGCCGTTGAGCTTTTCTTCCAGCACGCCGCATTCCACAATACCGGGGGTTACGATACATTTTCTGCCCGCAAACCGCCCAAGCGCCGCTAAGCCTTCCCTTGCGCCCTTAGGATTGCAATTATAGCCGTCGTCAAGAATATATACCCCGCCGTTTTCCAAGAGCTGCAAACGGTGCGGTACAGGCTGCAATTTCGCAAGTCCTTGCTCGATTTCCTTTGCCGTTACCCCCATTTCAAAGGCAAGCAGTGCCGCAAGCAGGATATTCTCCGCCGCCGCGCCCCCCAAAAGCGCCGTCTTTACCGTAATCTTATCTCCGCCCAGCGTGAGCGCGAACGAAGTCTCCGTTGCGCTAAGCTGTAAATCTTCCAACAGGGAAAGCTCCGCAAACACCGCATTTTCTTCGCCAGCAAAGGCTTTCAAGCCTTCGCCGCAAACGACTTTTTTTGCGCCGCAACGCAAGATTTCGCTCTTTTCTTTATAGATATTTTCAATCGACCCGAAGGTGTGGATATGCTGTTCGCAAACTCCCGTAAAGATTGCATAATCGGGTTTTACGAGCGCGCAAAGCTCCGCGATATCCCCTTGTTTGCGCGCGCCCATTTCCGCAATAAAGACTTGCTTATCCGCAAATTCGTCGGAGAATACCGTTTTTGCAATTCCGATGGGCGTATTGTACGATTCGGGCGTTTCCACCACCGAATATTTCTCCGTAAGCAACGTTTTGAGAATATTTTTCACC
>JAZQLT010000040.1:0-3436 GCA_045542815.1 Candidatus Scatosoma sp.
CGGAAGCGGTATTTTGGGGATTTCCGCAATCAAGCTCGGCGCGAAGAAAGCGTACCTTACCGATATCGACCCGATCGCGGTGGAAAGCTCTTTGCATAACGCAAAGCTCAACGGCGTGGAAGGGCAAACGGTGGTGGCGCACTCCAACCTTTTGGATGATACCGCCGTGCAAGGAGATATTATGATGGCAAACATCACGGGCGAAGTGCTCAAACTCCTTGCGCCGTCTATTCCTAAGAACTTGAAAAGGGACGGCGTGCTCATTTTAAGCGGTATCATTGAAAGCCGTCTGGAAATGGTGAAAGCAGCTTATGAAGCAGTAGGCATGCGAGTGATTTTTGAAAGAAGAAAGGGCGAGTGGTTTGCACTCGTATTGAAGCATAAAGCGTAAAGGAGTACCCCATGTCTGCATTGAAGCGGTTTTTTGTGGATAAAATCGAAGAACAAACGGAGCTTTTTGGCGAAGAGTTCGAGCACGCGAAAAACGTGCTCCGTTTATCCGTGGGCGATGAAGTGGTATTGCTGGACAACAGCGGGAAGGAATACACCGCCGTGATTGCCGCCGTGGAGAAGAAACGTATGCTTTTGAACGTAGTGCGTTCGGAAGTTGGCTCGCGCGAAGCAAACGCGGACGTTTGCTTGCTGTTCGGGTATTTGAAAAATGCGGACAAAAACGAGTTTATCGTGCAAAAGGCGGTGGAGCTTGGCGTAAGGAAAATCGGAGTGTTTTCGTCCGAGTTTTCGTCCGCCTATATGAATGCGAACAAGCTGGAACGCTTGAATAAGGTCGCCAAGGAAGCGGCAAAACAGTGCTTGCGGGCTACCGCTCCCAAGGTGGTTTATTTTGAGAAGCTGGAAGAAGCTCTGCGCTCTGCGGACGGGTATCAAAACAAGCTGTTCGCCTGCGAGTTTGCCACGGAGAGCAAGTGCGATATCGAAACCTTGCAGGGCAGCACGGCGATTGTAATCGGGAGCGAAGGCGGGTTCTCCCGCGCCGAAGAAGAGAGCGCAAACGCGCTCGGCTTTGCTTCCGTTACGCTTGGAAAGCGCATTTTGCGCGCGGAAACGGCGGCGGTCGCGCTCACGAGCGTGGTTATGTTCCACTTGGGGGAACTCCAATGAAGGCGGTCGTTTATACGCTCGGTTGTAAGGTCAACGACGTGGAGAGCGGGTCGATGATTCGCGGACTGGAAGAGCTGGGTTATACCGTTTCCAGAGAAATGGAAGAAGCGGATTTGTACGTCATCAACACCTGTGCGGTAACGGGCGAGGCGGAGAGAAAGAGCCGCCAAACGGTGGGCAAGGCGATCAAGTGCAACCCTGCGGCAAAAATCATTGTTTGCGGGTGCGCCGCGGAGAAATCCCCTGCGGATTTTTTTGAAAAAGGGGATACCGTGTACGCGGTAACGGGCGCAAAACGCAAAAATAAGGTGCTGGAGCTCGTTGCGGCGGGTTTCACGGAAGAAGGGCGCGGGATAGGGCTGGAAGAAGAAAATTCTTACGAAGAAATGCGTGCGCCGCATTGTTTAAAGACCCGCAATTTCGTGAAAATTCAAGACGGCTGCAATCGGTTTTGCTCGTACTGTATTATCCCGTACCTGCGGGGCAGGAGCCGTTCTCGCTCGGTAGAGAGCGCGGCTGCGGAAATTTTAGGAAGCACCGCACAGGAAACGGTGGTTACGGGCATTGACGTTTCCGAATACAAGGACGAAAAGGGCAGGGATCTTGCCGACTTGATGCTCGCCGTCAAGGACGCGGAAACGCGCATACGCTTAGGTTCGTTGGAAGTGAGCTTGATTACGCCGCGGTTTTTATCCGCGCTTGGGAAGGTAAAGCATTTTGCGCCGCAGTTCCACTTGTCTTTGCAGAGCGGGTCGGATGCCGTGCTTCAATCCATGAATAGGCACTACACCCGCGCGGAATATTTGGAAAAATGCAACATGATTTACGAAGCTTTCCCTAATGCCGCGATCACGACGGATATCATCGTCGGCTTTCCTACGGAAACGGAAGAAGACTTTTTAGATTCCTTACGGATTGTGGAAGAAGCGGGGTTTGCGCAGGTGCACGCCTTTCCGTATTCCCCCCGCGAAGGCACGAACGCCTACAGGAAGTATAAGGAATTGCCGTTTGCTTTGAAGAAGGAGCGCGTGGAGCGATTGCTTTTGAAAGCCGCGGAAGAGAAGAAAAAGTATATGGAAAAGTTTATCGGGCAGACGTTAGAGCTTGTACCCGAAAACTGCTTCGACGGGCTTACGGAAGGGTATTCCGAGAATTATATCCGTGTGTACGTGGAAGGAGAAACGGACAAACGCCCTACCCATGTACGCGTTGAAAGACTGTTTAAAGACGGCGTGCTTGCAAAGGTTTCGCCTGTCGGCGAGTAAACCGCTTTGCGGTTGGTGCGCAAAGCAAAGCTTTGTTTATTAGGGTTCCGTTTTCGTGGAGCGCTGCTCCACACCACGCCAGAAACTGAGTTTCTGGACTTCCCGTAGGGTATATACGGGGCAAACTTTAAAATTAGGGGCAAAGACGCTAAGTCTTGCCGGCGGGCGCCACCCGTAGGAGATTTTTATATGGAAAACTGTATTTTTTGTAAGATTGTAGCGGGGGATATCCCTTCGCCCAGACTCTACGAAGACGATAAGATGATCGTCATTCGCGATATCGAGCCGAAAGCGAAACTGCACTATCTGTGCATCCCCAAGACCCATTTTGCGCTGCTTTCTCAGATGAACGAAGCGGGTGCGGAAATTGTAAAGCATTGCTTTCAAACCATTCCAAAGCTGGAAGAAACGCTTGGGCTGCAAGGCGGGTACAGAGTGGTTATCAATCAGGGTGAAAACGGCGGGCAGACCGTTCCTCACCTGCATATCCACCTGCTCGGCGGAGAAAAACTCGGTGATTTTTGATTTCGCCGTTTAAAAATTGAATATTGGGCAATAATCCCTTTCGCGATTGCTTCGCGGGAGGGATTTTTTTGTTTGCTTATCGGTGGAAAAATTTTATATGTACGGCACTTGCCGTAGGATTTTGTCTGCTTGCGGCACTTTCTATCCGCGCGGCGAATACCGTTCTTCTTGCCGATTTGAAGGGGGAGAGAACCTTTTATCTGGATTCTGCCTCTTCGCAGGGGCTTCGGAAAAGCAAGCTTAGCATAGGGGAGCTTCACCGCGTCAAAGGGGAGTGCGTTCGTTTGGATTTGACTGCGCAAGACGGGGGCAAGTATGCGTTGAATGAAGAATTTGCCTTGGAGATTATCCGTGCATACGGTGCGGAAATAGTATTTAAGGAAGAGACGTGCGGGCAGGTATCGTATTACTGCTATACGCCGCGCTTTGATAACGGATTGCTGCTTTATGGGCAAAGGGTGAATTTGCACGTGGCGGTGGGGGAACACGCTTGTACGGTCGGCACGCCCATTATTTTCGACGGT
>JAZQLT010000041.1:0-2844 GCA_045542815.1 Candidatus Scatosoma sp.
GTGGCGACCCTTAAAAACCTGTACGGTACGATTGAGATTTCGGATAAGGCAATTCGCGCTTCGGCGACCAACGAAGGCGCGTTCGTCAACCTTCTCAACGAAGAAATGGAATCCTTGATCAAGAGCGCTTCGTACAACTTCGGCAGAATGCTCTTTGGCAACGGCACGGGCAGAATGGCGAAGGTAAACGCGGTCGGCGCGGGCAATACGATTACTCTTTCCAACACGAAGGGCGTGATGGAAGGCATGCTCGTAAGCTTTTGCAGCGCTTCCGGCGTAGCGAATACCAGCGTGCATAAGCGCAAGGTTATCACGGTGGACAGAGCGAATAACACCGTAGTCATCGACGGTTCTACGGTTTCGACGGATAGCTTGCCTGTGGATTCTTGGCTTTACGTACAGGATTCCAATACGCATGAAATTACGGGCTTGGAAGCGATTTTCTCCGACGAAGAGCTTTACGGTGTGAACAGGGATTCGTCCGTGATGAAGCCTTACAAAGCGACGGACGTGGGGGAGATCAGCGAAAGCGTTATTCAGAAAGCGATCGACGCTATCGAAGAAAATTCGGGCAGCAGAATCAATTACATCGTTTGCTCTTGGGGGGTAAGACGCGCGCTCGTCGAATACTACAAGCAATACGACGTGATGTTGCCCACGATGCAGATCGAAGGCGGGTTTACTGCGCTCAATCTTAACGGTATTCCCGTTATTGCGGACAGATTCTGTCCCGACGGTACGATGTACCTGCTCAACACCGACGATTTTAAGCTGCACCAGCTTTGCGATTGGCAGTGGTTGGAAAGCGAAGACGGCAAAATCTTGAAGCAGGTAGCGGGCAAGCCCGTCTATACGGCAACGCTCGTGAAGTACGCCGAGCTTATGTGCGAAAGACCTTGCGGGCAGGGTATGCTCAGCGGAATTACCGAAGCGTAATTTCGGCGGGGCGCGGAGCGTAAATAAGGGAAAGGGGGTATCCACGTACGAAGCGAACGGTTTGGATACCCCTTATTTTATAAAGGGAGGAATGTGATGGAAGTAAAAAGAATAGTGATGGCGGCGGCAAAAACGCTGGGAATAGAAGACGGAGTGAAGGCGTATTTTGAAGACGGGGAGCAGACTACGCAACGGGAAGCGGAGCTTTTATTGCACTGTTTTAATCTTGTGGAGAAAGAGATTGCGCTTGATTATATCCCACTTACTATGGAAGACGCGATGCGTACGTCTATGGGGCAGATTGATTTCGATATGCTTTCCTGTTCGCCCGTGCGAATCTTGGGGGTGAGAGACGAGCGCGGGGAAGAATTGGCGTTCGAGCTGTTTCCCACCTATATAAGGACAAAACCCGGGATCGTCGTTATTTCTTACACCTATACGCCCAACGAAAAGGGGATAGACGATGAGAGTAGCTTTTTTAGCTTTACGTTGTTTCGCGCGGCGGTTTACGGCGTTTTGACGGAGTATTGTTTAGCACAGGGGTTGCTGGAAGAAGCGCCCGTGTGGAATAAGAAATATAAAAAAGCGATTGAAGCGGTGTGCGGAATGCCTGCGTCTAAAAGACTGCCGTCGAGAAGGTGGGTGTGAGTATGGATACGGCATATAAAGAAAAAACGAGAAGGGCAACGGCGCGCTTTGGGTTTTCCGGTGTGGAAAAGGGGAAACGGAATTTGCTTTCGGCGAGCTCGTCGAATAACTTTTTTTGTAAGCAAGGGAGCTTGCAGACAATGTGTATTAGCGGGGTGAAGCATACGAGCGGGACTACGCAATACTGCTCCGAGCTCAATCCTATTTCGCTTCGTTATGCGAAGATATACGACTTGAAGACGAAAACCTACACGAACAAAATGTTTGCGCTTTCCGCGACAGGGATTGCGTACAAAGAAGGTACTACCGAGAATAAGTACGTAACCGTACAATCGGGGTTAGGGAGAGCGGAGCTCATCTCCTTTAAGGGGAGCGATCTCATCTCGTGGATCGTGGCGTGCGGGACGAAGGCGGGCGTGGTCTTGTCGGGAGTTGACGGGGCGGATTCTATTCCCGTGGAAAATCTAAACGGGGCGGCGTGTTTTTTTGAAGAGCGTTTATTCCTTGCACAGAAGCCCTCGACGTTGGTATATTCCGCTATGGGAGAATGGAGAGATTTTACCGATACGGTTGACCGCGGCGGGGCGATCAGTTTCCCCATGGGGGGAGGCGAGCTCGTGGCGATCAAGATTTTTAAGGGAAAAATGTATCTTTTCTTCGACTACGGGGTTATGCGGTTGGAGCCGTCGGGGGATATGCGGAAATCGAAAGCAAAGAAAATCGAATACGACGGCGGGAAAATTTTAAGCAGGACGGTATGCGTTGGGAAAGACGCGGTTTTCTTTTTCGCGCAAGACGGTTTGTATCGCTTGGACGAAAACGGCGTTAAAAGGTTGCACCTGCCTACGGTGCTCCTGCCGTATGCCGATAGCGGCAACGAAGGGTGCGCGCCTTGGAATAATATGGCGCTTATCCGTTATCAAGTGGGGGCAAACGTTTACAAAACCTTGGCGGTTTGCGAAGACGGGAAGGACTGCTTTTATTTGGACGATATGGTTGCGATTAGCAAGGACGAAGGGGGCGTGGTCCTGTTTAAAGAGAAAACGGGCGCGATTTATATCCCGAGTGAAGACGGAATCGTGTTCAACGGGTACGCGGAATTTTCTACGCAGGAAACCGATCTTGGCGTCGCGCAAAAAAAGATTTTAACCAAGCTCCGCTTTCGGGGGGAAGGGAAATTCTATTTAACCGTTTACAACGGCGCCAGAAAAACGCAAAGGCTGGTGGAGCTAAGTCGGAGGCCAAGCGGTCTTAGGAAGA
>JAZQLT010000042.1:0-9658 GCA_045542815.1 Candidatus Scatosoma sp.
AGACGAGTGAAAACGGGCTCTATTATTTACCCGCGCATACCAACGCAGTGCTCAGCGGAAAAGTCATCGATCATTACGACTACGACACGCATACGCTGTTCGTGGCGGAAGTAACCGAAGCCAAGAAGCTCAGTGATGAAAAATCGGTTACCTACGAGTATTACCAAGCGCATATTAAACCCAACCCCGCGACGGCGAAAGCGGAAGAGAAAGGAGAAAAGTGGGTGTGTAAGATTTGCGGTTACGTGCATGAAGGCGCGCTTCCCGACGATTTTATTTGCCCTTGGTGTAAGCACCCTGCGGAAGACTTTGAAAGGGTTTCCTAACGCTCGACGTATCCTTTCATAAATCGACAAAGCTTTTATGCATAAAATGGAAAAAGCTTGCAAAAACCGTGGAAAAAGACTTGACATCGTTTTTTGAAATTGCTATAATAGCAAAGTAATCAATAAGGCATCGGCAAAGGCAGGTGAAAAAGAATGTCCACGGTAAAAGTAGGAGAAAACGAAAACGTTGAAAGCGCATTGTGCCGTTTCAAGAGAAAATGCTCCCGCGACGGGATCCTCGGCGATCTTAGAAAGAAGGAATTTTATGAAAAACCTTCCGTAAGAAGAAAGAAAAAATCCGAAGCTGCCCGCAAAAGAAGCAGAAACTAAAACACAAAAGAACTCACGAAGGTGAGTTCTTTTTGTTTTCCCTGTCGATAGTTGTAAAAAGGAGAGAAATTATGTCGAACGAAAACCGCAGTCTGCGCGAAGAAGCCCGCCGCGCCAAAAACCGTATCAAAAGCGGATTTTGGGCAGAATGTAAGGAAGATTTTTCCGAGAAAAAGGAAAAAGCACGGGAGCAGGGTCTTAACGAAAGCAAAGCGGGCAGATATTTCAAAACGCAGGTGGAAGCGAAGATCGAAGGCAGAAAGGAAGACGAATTTTACCTGCGCGTGAAAGAAATGCTGCTGTCGGAAGGGGAAGTGAGCGACGCAATCGGACGGCTTACCGACCGCGCCTACTACGACGCGCTCTCCTACGAAGAGAAACAGCGTTATACGCTGACGCTCAGCGAAAAATACCTTCGCGCATTAGAGCGTTTCCGCGCCGAGTGCGAATTTGAATGTATCAATAACAAGGCTTAAAAATTCCCCCGTCAGTTTAACCAAAACAAAACCCCTGCCGTAAACTCGTATGCGGTAGGGGCGCTTTTTATTTTTTATATTCCACAAGATCTTCAAGGGTAATATCGAAAATCTCGGCAAGACGGCATAAAACGTAGATATCAGGCACTCTTTTTCCCTTTTCGTAATTTGATATGGTATTACTTTTACAATACAGTTTTTTTGCGAGTTCCTTTTGTGAAAGGTTGTGTAGTTTCCTATAAAATCTTATATTTTTTGCGAGATTGTTTTTCATAATCAAATTATATGGTTTTAAGAAAAACAAATGTTAAAAGTACAAGATGTGTGAACTATTTTTATCGATAGAGTTACAAATAAAGGGTTTCGCTCTCATAGGGGCTTGCCAAAAGAGCAAAACTATGCTATAATAATACCGTTATGACACGTATGGACGAACTTTTGGAACAACTCAATGAAGAACAGATAAAACCCGTTCTGCAAACGGAAGGCGCGGTGCTTGTTTTGGCGGGCGCGGGGAGCGGAAAAACCCGCGTTTTGACTTCGCGTATCGCCTATCTCGTAGAAGAAAAGGGCGTGCCTGCGGACGCGATCTTGGCGATTACGTTCACCAACAAAGCCGCAAACGAAATGAAAGAACGGCTTTCCAAGATCGTGGATATTTCCCGTTCTTGGGTATGCACCATTCACAGTATGTGCGTGCGGATTTTGCGTATGTACGCAACCGAAGCGGGGATTTCGCCCAACTTCTCCATTTACAGTGAAACGGAGCGCAACAACATCGTCAAAAAATCCTTTCAAGAATGCGATTACGAAGACGAAAAACTGTTCAAAAACATAAAATGGCATATCGCGAACGCGAAAATGCTCGGCTTTGCCCCCGAACGCTACGCCGAAGAGTGCGCGGGCGAACGGGAGATCGACGATATCGTGAAAGTGTATGCCCGCTATCAAAAGCACCTGCGCGAAAATAACGCGTTGGATTTTGACGATCTGTTAAACGAAACCCGCAACCTACTTTCCAAGAACAAGGAAGCGCGGGAATATCTCGGCGGGCGTTTCCGCTATATTTTGGTAGATGAGTTTCAAGACACCAACGCCGTGCAATACGAGATAGTAAGCTTGCTTGCGCGCGTACACGGCAACCTGTTTGCCGTGGGCGACGACGATCAGTCTATCTATGGCTGGCGCGGGGCAAAGATTGAAAATATCCTGCATTTTGAAAAGGATTTCAAGGGCGCAAAGGTGTTCAAGTTAGAGCGCAACTACCGTTCGACCAAGAATATTTTAAAGCTTGCCAACACCGTCATTCGCAACAACGGCAACCGCAAGGACAAGACCCTTTGGACGGAAAACGACGAAGGCGCGCCTGCGAAGGTCCACGAAGCGGACGAAGAAAGCGGAGAAGCGCGCTATATCGCGCACACGATCGCGGGACTGCTTCGGCAGGGGTACAGGTACTCGGATTTTGCGGTGCTCATGCGCTTGAACGCGCTCACCCGCTCGTTCGAACAAGAGTTCACGGGCGACGGGATTCCGTATAAGGTGTTCGGGGGCTTTAAGTTCTTCGAGCGCAAGGAGATCAAGGACCTTTTGGCATATCTTCGCTTAATCAACAACCCGTTCGACAGCGAAGCGGTAACGCGGATCATCAACTTCCCCAAGCGCGGTATCGGCGCGAAAACGGTGGAAGCTTTGCAAAACTACGCTTACGAGAACGAGCTTTCCGTCTATGATTCCCTGTTAGATTTGGACGAGATCGGCTTTACGGGCGCGACCCGCCAAAAGCTCGTGGATTTCCGCGACATGGTGAAAAAGTGGATTGTAGATAGTCAGGGTATGCCCGTCAACGAGCTGGTAAAAGAGATTATTGCGGACACCCGTATGCGCGAAGCGTACGCGGACGAATCGGACGAGAGTATCAACAAACGCGCGAACATAGACGAATTTGTCAACTCGGTGGAAGAGTACAGCAGGCTCAACCCCGAAGCAAGCCTTACCGATTATCTTAACCAAGTAACCCTGTCTTCGGATACGGACGACATGGACGACGGCAACTACGTAACGCTCGCCACTGTGCATTCGGTCAAGGGCTTGGAGTTTAAGTGCGTGTTCATCTGCGGGTTGGAAGAGAACATACTGCCCGTCTCCCGCGCGGTGGATAACGACGAAGATATGGAAGAAGAACGCAGGCTTATGTACGTGGCGATCACCCGTGCAAAGGAGCGGCTGTATCTAACGCGCTCGAAAAGCAGATACTTATACGGCAAGCGCGAACCGACGATGCGTTCAAGGTTTTTAAAAGAGCTTTCCGCCGAATTAGAGCTACCCAAGGAAATGCGTCCCATGCCCCGCGGTTACGATGCGTGGGACGACCCCGAAAGCTACGGAAACTCCGCATACGGCGGGGGCAGGTATGGCGCGAACGATGATTACGGCGGGCGAAGAACGAGCTTTGGCGGGGGCTACGGCTCGTCCTATGGGAAGAGCTACGGGGATAGCGCGCGGCAAAATTCGGGCGTAACCCGTTCGGCTTGGAACGGAAATTCTTACGGAAGCGGGGGCTACGGCGGAAATGCGTACGGAGCGCGTTCTGCGCAAAACAAGAGCGGCGGCTTTGCATACGGCGGCGTAGGCAAAGCGGCGCAGCCGTTAAAGCCCACGGTCGGCAAGGATTTGTCGGCGTTCCGTATCGGGGTGAAGGTCAAGCACCCGAAATTCGGTGCAGGCTTAATTGTGGCGGTACGCGGGTTTGGTAGCAACATGATCGTGGACATCGCCTTTGAAGGCTTCGGCATCAAACAGCTCTCCGCGAGCCTTGCACCGCTGACGATTATATAGGAGTTAAGTTTTGCCTACGGCAAAGTGAAGTTTGCTATGCAAGTTAAGTTTTTCGCCGTAGGCGAAAAGTGAAGTTTGCCCCTGCGGGGCAAGTTATGGGAATATAAATAACAGCCACAACTTTTTGCGGAACGCAAAAAACTTCACTGCGACGAAGTCGCAACTTCACTTATGAAATAAACTTCACTTTCACGAAGTGAAAACTTCACTTTACTTAGAGGTCTATCATGAACAGACAAAGACAACTCGTAGATATCTTAAACAAATGGGCGCACGAATATTACGTGCTGGATAATCCCACGGTGTCGGATAAGGAATACGACGCCGCGTACGATGAACTGCGCCGTTTGGAAGCGGAAAGCGGGGAAATTTACCCCGATAGCCCGACCAGACGGGTCGGCGGCGAGCCGATCAAGGGCTTTGAAAAACATACCCATATCGAACGGCTTTTCAGTCTTGATAAATCGGTATCGATCGAAGAGCTTACCGCCTTTCTGACCCGCGTGCAAAAGCTTGCGGGTACGCAGCCTACTTATACGGTGGAATATAAATTCGACGGGCTTACGGTGTGTCTTACCTACGATAAGGGCGCGTTCGTGCGCGCTACCACCCGCGGAAACGGCACGGTGGGCGAAGACGTTACGGCGCAGGTGCTCACCATTCCGTCCTTTCCTTTAAAGATAGCTTATCAAGGCACTTTGGAAGTGCGCGGGGAAGCGGTGATTCGGCTTTCCGTGCTCGAAGAATACAACAAAACGGCGGCAGAGCCGCTCAAAAACGCGCGCAATGCGGCGGCGGGCGCAATCCGCAATCTCGACCCGAAAATCACCAAGCTCCGCAAGCCCGATATTTACTTTTACGATATCAATTATATGTCGGACGGAGCACCCATGTCCCAAACGAACGCACACGCTTTCTTAAAAGAGCAGGGCTTTAAGGTGTTCCCGTATTTCCGCGTTTGTAGGACGGACGAAGAAGTGGTAAAGGCGATCGCCGAAGTGGAAAGAGAACGCAAAAGCATCGACGTCTTGACGGACGGTGCGGTCATCAAGCTCAACGACGCGGCGCTTCGCGACGAGCTGGGCTTCACGGACAAATTCCCGCGCTGGGCAATGGCGTATAAGTTTGAAGCGGAAGAAGTTACCACCCTTTTGAAAGAAGTCGTTTGGCAGGTTGGCAGAACGGGGAAGCTCACCCCGCTCGCCCTTCTTGACCCCGTAGAGCTTGGCGGGGCGACGGTTTCTCGCGCTACCTTGAATAACTACGGCGACATCCTGCGCAAGGGCGTAAAGGTCGGCTCGCGCGTGCTCGTACGCCGTTCCAACGAAGTAATCCCCGAAATCCTGGGTGCGACCGAGCACTATCCCCACAGCAAGGAAGTGGAAAAGCCCACCGTTTGTCCCGCTTGCGGACAGACGCTTAGCGAAGTGGGCGCGCACCTGTTCTGCCCCAACCGTCTTTGCGTGCCCCGCGTGGTGGCGGCGCTCGACCATTACGCAAGTAAGAACGCCATGAATATCGACGGCTTTTCCGAAAGTACGGCTCTGCAGCTTGTGGAGCGCAAAGGCGTAACCAAACCGTCCGATTTGTATCGCTTGTCGGCGGAAGATTTAAGCGAGCTGGAAGGCTTTAAGGATAAAAAAATTCAAAACGTTTTAACGGCAATCGAAAAGAGCAAGACCCCTACCATGGACGCGTTTATTTACGCAATCGGGATTGAGGGCGTAGGCAGGGTTGCGGCGAAAGACCTTGCCGCACGCTTTAAAAATTTTGAAAATCTGCAAAGGGCGAGCTTTGACGAGCTCATCGGCTTGGAGAACGTCGGTGAAATCACAGCGAACGCTATTTTGGAGTATTTTAAAGACGAAGAGAATATCCGCGAGATTGCCGCGCTCTTTGACGCGGGGGTTTCGCCTACTTGGTCGGACGAGAAGAAGGAAGGCGTCTTTTCGGGCGAGCTGGTTGTTTTGACGGGTACGCTGACCAATTACAAACGCTCGCAAGCGCAAAAGCTGATTGAAGATAGGGGAGGTGTTTGTCAATCTTCCGTAACGGCAAAAACCACCTTGGTGTTGGCGGGCGAAGAAGCGGGTAGCAAGCTGGATAAAGCGAAAAAACTGGGGATTAAGATTATCGACGAAGCCACTTTCGCGCAAATGCTGGAAGAATAACGGTTGGAAGTCCAGAAACGCAGTTTCTGGCGGTCAATTTCTAACAAAAACGCCCTTTTCGGGCGTTTTTTCTCTCTTTTTATAAAAAAGAGAAAAAAAATGGCAGATACCGCTTGAATTTTTGGGAAATATCTGCTATAATGATATCGCTCGAAATTTGGGCAATATAACAACGAGAGAGAAAATCCTATGCTGAGTATGACGGGTTACGGAAAAGGCGAATACGCAGAAGAGGGCTTAGAGCTCACCTGCGAGATCAAGACGGTGAATAACCGCTATCTGGACGTTTCTATCAAAGCGCCCCGCATTTTTGCGGCGTACGAAGACGTGATTAGAAACACCATTCGCAAAAAACTCACGAGAGGACATGCAGACGTGTTCATTTCCTTTAAGGATAAACGCGAACGCCCTACGGCGCTGTCCTTGGATCTTGCGCTTGCAAGCTCGTATATTTCGGCGGCGAAGACTTTAAAGGAAAGCTTCCCCGAGCTTCCCGACGATTTTACTCTTTCGTCCGTGCTTCGCTATCCCGAAGTATTGAAGCAGGAAGATTGCGCGGCTTTGGACGAAGAGATGACGAGCGCTTTGGATATCGCGCTCAACACCGCTTTGGATAAGCTCAACGAAATGCGTGCCGTGGAAGGGGAAAAGCTGAAAGCGGATATGCTTGCAAGGGTGCAAACGATCGAAGGCTTGGTGGGAGAAATTTCCGCCCGCGCGCCCAAGATTGCGCTGGAATATAAGCAAAAGCTCACCGCTCGCGTAAAAGAATATTTGGAAAACACGCCGATCGACGAGAGCAGATTGCTCACGGAAGTGGCGGTCTATACGGACAAGAGCAATATCGACGAAGAGCTCACTCGCCTTAGATCGCATATCGAGCAGTTCCGTTCGATCAGCGAAGAAGGGATTGTGGGCAGAAAGCTGGACTTTTTGGTGCAGGAGTTTAACCGCGAAGCGAATACGACCTGCTCTAAAAGCAACGACGTAACGATCACCCGCGCAGGGCTTGCGCTGAAAAACGAGATTGAAAAAATCCGTGAACAAGTACAGAATTTGGAGTAAGCTATGAAACACGTACTGATGGCAATATCCGGCCCTTCGGGGGTGGGGAAAGGCACGATCGTAAAGACCTTGATCAAACGCCGCGAAGACGTGGTGGAATCGGTATCCTGCACTACGCGCAAACCGCGCGAAGGGGAGATTGACGGCAAGCATTACTTTTTCTTGGAAAAGGAAGAATTTTTGCGCCGTATCGGGGAGAACGATTTTTTAGAATATAACGAGCATTTCGGAAATTACTACGGTACGCCGAAATCCTTTGTGGAAGAGACCTTAAAGACCAAATCGGTGATTTTGGAAATCGAAGTGGTGGGCGCGCTCAACGCGAAGAAGGTGTTTCCCGAAACGGTGCTCGTCATGGTGGTTCCGCCTTCTATCGAAGAGCTGAAAAAACGGCTCGTCGGCAGGGGGACGGAAGGCAAAGAAGAAATCGAAAGACGGCTTGCAAGGCTGGAATTCGAGCTTTCGCATATCGATCAATACGATTACGTAGTGGTAAACGACGATTTGGAAACCGCGATTGCGGAAATCGAAGCCATTATCGACAATCGGTAAAATAAAAAACACGAACAAGGAGTGAAAGACATATGATTAACGAACCTTCTGTAGATGCAATGATCAGAAAATTAGGCACGGAAGAAGAACCCATCAGCCGTTACGCGCTGTGCACGATCGCGGCAAAGCGCGCGCGCCAGATCATCGAAACGGAGAAAAATCTCGGCGTACACGATTCCACGGGTAAGGACAAAGAACTTTTGTCCGCTTGTAAGGATATCGCAGACGGCAAAGTCGTTGTGGCAAAGGACTGATAGGATAAAAAACAGCCTCGGAAGAGGCGTTTTTTAATGGTGAATTGCAGCATGTCGCTAATGCGACGCGATATGCTTTTCAAGCGCGATATACTGCGTGCGATATATTCGCTATGCTCGTGCGATATGCGTTGCGAAGCAACGCGCTATGGTAATATTCCCACAGCGTTGCGCAAGCAACATATCGCGTTTACCGCAGGTAAACATATCGAAATTGCGCAGTAATTATATCGCATTTACACAGTAAATATATCGCGTTTATCGATAGATAAACATAGGCGGGTATCACCCGCAATTCGCTTTAAAGGAGCTTATATGATCGCAGAAGTTATCGTCGATATCGCGGCGAGCGAAACGGACAGAATATTCGATTATTTGTGCGACGACGGCATAGCCGTCGGCAGCCGTGTCCGCGCGCCCTTCGGCGGAAAAATTCTGCCCGGCTTCGTCATGCGGCTCAAAGAAAGCTCGGATTTTCCCGCAGAACGGCTGAAACGGGTAATCCCGTACGCGGACGAGCTGCCTGCATTGAGTGCGGAATGCCTTGCGCTTGCGGAAAAACTCACCGCGCGCTACCGCGTACCCAAAGCCTTGGCGTTAAGGTTATTTTTGCCCGCGGAAATGCGTACGGGCAAGGTGCGGGAGCTGACGAGAAATTACGCGGCGCTTTGCGTGCCTTTGGAAGAAATGAAGCTTTCCAAAACGGCGAAAAACCAGCTCGGCGCGGCGCAGTATTTGCAGGAAAACGGCAAGACGGACTGCGCGTACTTGAACAGCCTTTTCCCCGGCGGTGTAGCGGCTTTGGAGAAAAAGGGCTATGCGGTGATCACCAAAGAGCAGATCTTGCGCGACCCGTATAAGACGGTGAGCGCGGAAAGAGTGGAAAGAACGCTCACGCCCGATCAAGAGCGAGCGGTGAAAACCGTGCAAACGGACGGACGCACCGTGCAGCTTTTGCACGGCGTTACGGGCAGCGGAAAAACGGAGATTTATCTTACTCTGATTGCCGAATGCTTAAAGCAGGGCAAAAGCTCGATTTTTCTCGTGCCCGAAATTTCCCTAACGCCGCAAATGCTTTCCCAGCTTCGGGCGCGGTTTGGCAAGAACGCGGCGATTTTACACAGCGGGCTTTCTGCGGGAGAACGCTTTGACGAGTGGTGGCGGCTGCGTACGGGCGAAGCGAAAATCGCGATCGGCGCAAGAAGCGCGATCTTCGCGCCCTTGGAAAATCTCGGCGTAATCATTATCGATGAAGAACACGATTCGAGCTATGCGAGCGAATCCGCGCCCCGCTATACCACCTTTGACGTGGCGCTTCTGCGTGCGAAAAGGAACGGATGCAAGCTCGTGCTCGGCAGCGCGACGCCGTCCGCGGAAACGTATAAACGGGCGAAGGACGGAGAGTTTTCGCTCATTCGTTTGGAAAAGCGTATCAACAAACGCCCGTTGCCCGAAATTATTATCGCGGATATGCGAAGAGAAGTGCGCAGGGGGAATAATTCTTCCTTTTCGGGCGTGCTCAAAGAAGAGATAGAAAAATGCCTTGCCGCAGACAAACAGGCAATCCTGTTTTTGAACAGGCGAGGGTATTCGCAGACGGTGATTTGTAAGGAGTGCGGGTACGTCGCTAAGTGCGAAGCCTGCGA
>JAZQLT010000043.1:0-2323 GCA_045542815.1 Candidatus Scatosoma sp.
TGGCGGCGGCGGCTTCGGCGGCGGTGGCTTTGGCGGCTTCGGTGGCGGCGGTTTTGAAGATATTTCCGATATTTTCAGCAGCTTTTTCGGCGGCTTTGGCGGCGGCGGAGCGAGAACGGCGCAGTCGCAGGTCGGCGAAGATATCCAGCGTGAAATGACCTTGTCCTTTATGGATGCGGCAAAGGGCTGCAAAAAGACCATGTCTTATACGCGCAACGAGCCTTGCTCGTCCTGTCGCGGTACGGGTGCAAAGGGTGGCACGGCGTTTGAGACCTGCGGGAAATGCCAAGGCAAGGGCGTAGTGCAGCAGGTGCAAAACACCATGTTCGGGCGTACCATTCGTCAGAGCGTTTGTCCCGATTGCGCGGGTACAGGGCGTATCGTCAAAGAAAAATGCCCCGACTGTAAGGGTAAGGGCGCGCAGCGTAAGGAAACCACCGTTTCCTTCGATATCCCCGCAGGTGTCGATGGAAACAGCTATATCCGTAAAAAGGGCTACGGGCAAGCCGCACCAAACGGCGGCGTGCCGGGGGATTTGATTGTAACCTTCCGTATAGAACCGCATAAAATCTTCACCCGTGAACGCTTTGATTTACGGCTGGATTTGCCCATTTCCTATAAGACGGCGGTACTCGGCGGCACGGTAAAAGTGCCCACAATAGACGATACGTTTGAGTTTACCGTACCCGAAGGTACGCAGAGCGGCACGGTATTCACCATTCGCGGGAAGGGTATTAAATCCGCGAGAAGCGGTACGGGCAATCTTATTTTGCGCGTGATCGTGGAAATCCCCACCAAGCTTTCCAAAGAACAAAAGAAAGAGCTGGAAAAGCTGGATAAAGACTTCGAACTCAAACAATACGATAGAATGCGCCGATACGCCGACAACGTGGAAGCACTTTACGGCGATAAGCCGTATGAAAAGTAAAAGTGTAGTTTCAACACCCTTGCCTTCTCCTTGAGGAGAAGGTGTCGCAAAGCGACGGATGAGGTGTATGGTATCAAGGCTTGCTCATAAGCCCTATTTCCACCTCATCAGGCTCGTCCCTCGCCAGCTTCTCCTCAAGGAGAAGCCAAGAGATTTATGCAAAATAACGAAAACGCGACCTTGTTAGGTCGCGTTTTAATATTTTCCACCTTATTAGGTTGTCTCCATTGAAGGGGAAAGGAGAGCGCTTGCGCCCCATCCCTGCCTCCCCCTAAAGGGGAAGGGGGACCGCTTGCGGTGGATGAGGTGGAAATGGAATTTGCTCTTTTGAAACACTTGCAAATTTTTGGCTACCGTGTTATAATATTTCCGTGAGGTAAAACCATGAAATATATTGAACTGACGATACATACTACCACGGAAGCGAGTGAAATCATCTCGGATATTATGTGGAACTATACCGACTACGGCGTTACCATTTGTGATAGAGCGGATATCATCGCGCTCCAAACGGCAAAGGAAAGCACCTTTTGGGATTACATGGACGATGAATTGACGGCGGAAAAGCCTTCCGACGTTTTGGTGAAATGCTACGTAGCGGAAGATTTGGCGGGAGAATATATCCCCGCGATTTTGCGGGATATCCAAGATGCAAAAGAGCGCAGTGAAGGCTTTATCCCGTTCGGAACGCTGGAAGACACTAAGCGTATGGTCGATGGCGACGACTGGATCGACGTTTGGAAAAAGCATTTCAGACCCATTCATTTAGGGGCGATCGTCGTTGTACCCGAATGGATTGATTACGCACCTGCCCCCCACGAACGGGTGGTTTTGCTCGATTCTAATATGGCGTTCGGCACGGGCGAGCACGAAACGACTTCCATGTGCGTAGAGCTTATGCAAGAATATATCACGCCTGATTCCACCTGCATTGACGTGGGCTGCGGAAGCGGTATTTTGGGGATTTCCGCAATCAAGCTCGGCGCGAAGAAAGCGTACCTTACCGATATCGACCCGATCGCGGTGGAAAGCTCTTTGCATAACGCAAAGCTCAACGGCGTGGAAGAACAAACGGTGGTGGCGCATTCCAACCTTTTGGACGATACCGCCGTGCAAGGGGATATCATGATGGCAAACATCACGGGCGAGGTTTTGAAAATGCTCGCGCCCTCTATTCCCAAGAACTTGAAACAAGACGGCGTGCTGATTTTGAGCGGTATCATCGAAAGCCGTCTTGCGATGGTAAAGGAAGCCTACGAAGCGGTGGGTATGAAAGTGATTTTTGAAAAGCGCAAAGGGGAATGGTTTGCCCTTGTGTTGAAGCATAATTCGTAAAAAGAGGGCACCATGTCTGCGTTGAAACGTTTTTTTGTGGAAAAAATTGAAGATACAGTC
>JAZQLT010000044.1:0-13643 GCA_045542815.1 Candidatus Scatosoma sp.
CCCGCAAAGGGTGGATATCGCGAGTTCGTCGCATACCTGCCCCTGTCCTTGCAACACTTCTTCCCCGAAAAGCTCGTAGAAAATATCGGGAGAAAGAAAACAGACGGGCAGTCCGTTCTTTTGCGCGAGATTTCCGCTGTCCAAAAAGCCTTCCGCCTTTATCTGCTTTTCTCCGTTCCCGATACGGCAAGCGTACGTACGCTCTGCCACCGCCTTTTTGGCATACAGCTTACGCACGAGAAAGAGCGTAAGAGCGGACAGCCCCGAAAAGCCCAAAAGCACCGCGAAAAAAGGCGCGTGCGACGTAGCATAGCCTTCCCCCGAAACGGAAAAGCCCGTATAGATACCGAGCAGGCTCCCGCCGAACAGGAAGCTCAGCGAAAAGAATAAACCGCAAATCAACGCATACCTGCCCCACTCCTTTTTACTTTTCAAGCGTTTTACAAGCACCGCGCAAAGGAGCATTCCCACGGCGATTTTTAAAAGCGTGCCAAGAAATACGGGCAATTTCAGCAAGGGGAAAAGGATTGCGAATACTCCCCCTATCGCCGCGGAAAGCGCAACGCGCCAAAGGCAGAGCTTTTCTCTTGCGGAGAACAGACTAAGCGAAAGCAGCACGCCGTCAAAGAAAAAATTTTCCAAAAACGCATATTCGATATAGATTTCCATACTGCAAGAGCAGTTTACCACACGCCCCGCAGCAAAATAAAAACGCCTTTTGTCGAAAAGGCGTTTTTATTGTTATTTGCGCTTAAAAGGCGCACTTGATATGTTCGATTTTTCCATCCGCATATACTTCGACAACGTCAAAGCGAGCGTTGGGTTCTTCCCCGCTTGCCAACCAGTAATATTGCGCGATCTTATAGTACCTTGCCTGTTTTTCCTTGCCCACCGCTTCCGCAGGCGTCCCGTACGCTTTAGACGAGCGGGTTTTTACTTCCACGAACACGATTTCTTCCCCATCCTGCACAATTAGGTCGGCTTCGCCAAAGGGAGTGCGGTAGTTCGTCTTTAAAATCTTACAGCCCTGCTTTTTCAGGTAGTCGGCAACAAGTTTTTCGCCCTTTTTACCTAAAACTTTTTTGTGAACGTCCTGCGGTGAATGGGGCATAAGCCGTACTCCTTAATCCCTTGAATATGCGCCGCCGTGCCGTAGCCCTTATTCTGCTCGAACGCGTACTGCGGATAGAGCTTTGCATACTCGTCCATCATAGTATCCCTATGCACCTTGGCGATAATACTTGCTGCGCCGATAGAGTAGGACAGCGCGTCGCCGTGCACCACGCTATGCTGTTTGAGCGTGATATCCAGCGTCATATTCCCGTCCGTCAGCACGATTTCAGGGACTTCGCCGTTTGGCAGTTTTAACCCTTCCACCGCCTGCTTCATGCCGAGCTTGGTCGCTTCCAAGATATTGATTTCGTCGATGATTTTCTCGCTGATCTCGACCATGGTATAGGCGACTGCTCTTTCTTTGATCTCTTTTGCGAGCTGTTCCCGCTTCTTTGCCGAAAGCTTTTTGCTATCGTCCACGCCGATAATCAAATCGCTATCCTCCAAGGGCATTACGACCGCCGCGCATACGACGGGGCCTGCCAACGGGCCTCTGCCCACTTCGTCCACGCCCACGATATAACGGTAGCCCTTTGCCTGCAAAGCGCGCTCGTATTGCAATTTTTCTTCTGCATTCCAAATTTTTTTCATCCGTTTCCCCCGTTTCGCCCGACGGCGATAAAACCGCTTCGCGGTTGGTGGCGCAACCTATCGGTTGCTTCTATGGGTAGGCTTTCGTGGAGCGTTGCTCCACACCACACCAAAGGCTCTGCCTTTGAAATCCGCCAGAAACTGAGTTTCTGGACTTCCTAACAATTAAAAGGTAAAATCTTTATAATCGGACGCCGTTTCCAGACAGATTTTTCCGATTTTGCCTTTTCTGAAATCGTCCACGATTGCTTTTGCACCGCGCTCGTAGTCATACTCGCCGCCGCGGAACAAAAAACCTCTGCGCTTGCAAACCGCTTCGTACATGCCCAGCTTTTCCGAAAAATCCGTGATACCGTAGCGTTCGGTTAAGCACTGCGGATATTTTTCCGCAAGCTCGCCCAAAAGCTCCAGCGCGATATCGTCCATATCCAAAATATCGTCGTTGATACTGCCGATATACGCAAGATGACGGGCGTGGTACTGATTATCGAAGGCGGGAGGCATCGTACCCGGTGTATCCAAGAGATCGAACGCGCCGCATTTGAGCCAACGCACGTCCCGCGTTACCCCCGCTTTATCCCCCGTCTTAGCGCGCTTTTGCCCGCTGAGCAGGTTCACGATCGTGCTTTTGCCCGTATTAGGGATCCCCGCCACCATAAAACGGAAGGTGCGGTTTAACCCCTTTGCCTGCGCCCTTGCGCGCTTTTCTTCCGTAATGGCATTGAGCCGCTGCAACAGCACGCGCTTGGTCGAAATGTTCGTCGAATCGCATTTCACCGCATATCTGCCCCGCTCTTCAAAGAATTTTAAGAAGGCGTCCACCTTGCCCGCATCGGCAAGGTCGGCTTTATTTAAGACGTAAAGAATGGGCTTTTCGCCAAAAATCTTTTTTAAGTTTTTATTCACCGTAGCAATCGGCGCGCGCGCGTCTAAAACGCAGATAACGCCGTCGCAAAGGTCGCGCTTGGCTTCCATATCCCGCATGGCTTTCGTCATGTGTCCGGGAAACCATTGTATGTTTTTCATAGTGTTCTTCCTTATCGTCTCGCGTTAAGCGCGTAAACCGCTACGCGGTTATTGCGCAAAACTGCGTTTTGCTTTTTGGGATTCGGTTTGCGCTATCGCGCAAGGAACGCCTAACGGCGTTGGTAATGCAACCTATCGGTTGCTTACTAAGGGTACGCTTTCGTGGGGTTTCACCCCACACCCCACCAGAAACTGATTTTTTGGACTTCCAACCTTTATTTTAAAAGATCGGGGCGGCATTTTTTGGTGATTTCCAATGCCTTTTCTCTGCGCCATGCATCGATTTTGCCGTGATCACCGCTGCGCAACACGTCGGGGACGGTAAGTCCGCGATATTCCTGCGGACGGGTATATTGCGGGTATTCGAGCAGATTTTCCGAAAAGCTTTCATCGACCAACGACGAATTGCTGATTACCCCATCTACATAGCGGGAAACACAATCGGTTATCACCATAGCGGGCAATTCCCCGCCCGTCAAAACGTAATCGCCGATAGAAATTTCTTCGTCGATAAACAGATCCAGCGCGCGTTGATCCACTCCTTCGTAATGCCCGCAAAGCAAAATCAGGTGCTCGTATTCCAACAGCTCAAACACCTTCTGCTGACGGAACACCTGCCCCTTGGGGGACATATAAATCCTGCGCGCTTTATGCGCGGGATCGAGCGCTTCGATTGCGCTCCCAATCGGCTGCGCCATCATAACCATGCCCGCGCCCCCGCCAAAAGGATAATCGTCGCACTTTAAATGCCTGTCTTGCGTATAATCGCGGATATTGACGATATTGATTTGTATCTTTCCCGCTTTTTGCGCTCTACCGACGATGCTTTCCTTCATCGCGGAAAACATATCGGGGAAAAGTGTCAAAATATCAATTCTCATAAGCCTTTCATCTCGTACATGGGTACGCCGTTTATAAAATCGCTTCTACAAAGCTCTTGGAATCGAAAAATTCCAAATCTTCCATTTTTTCGCCTACACCCGCAAAAATTACGGGCAAAGAAAGCTCGGACGCGAGCGAGAAAATAAACCCGCCCTTTGCCGTACCGTCCAGCTTGGTCAATACGATCCCGTCCAGCTCCACCGCTTCGTCAAACACGCGCGCTTGGTTGACGGCATTTTGCCCCGTCGTAGCGTCCAGTACGAGCAGCTTTAAAAAGTCCGCTTCGGGGTATTCGCGCGTTACCACGCGGTCCATTTTGCGAAGCTCGTTCATAAGATTGTCTTTCACGTGCAGTCTGCCTGCCGTATCGACGATCACCACGTCCGTGCCCTTCGCTTTTGCCGAAGACACCGCGTCGTAAATGACGGCGGAAGGGTCGCTCCCTTCTTCGTGCTTGACGATACGCACCTTCGCGCGGTCTGCCCAGATAGAGAGCTGTTCGCTCGCCGCAGCACGGAAGGTGTCCGCCGCCGCTACGGTAACCGTCTTTTTCTTAGAAAGGAAATAGTGCGCGAGCTTGCCCACCGTCGTGGTCTTGCCCACCCCGTTCACCCCTACGAGCATGATCACGCAAGGATAGGAAGGCGGCTCTACCTCGGATTCTTCCAAAATATCCGTCAAGATCCCGCGCAAAAGCTCCGTAACGTACGCTTCGTCGCGAAGCTTCTCTTCGATTGCCTGCTGTTTGACCCGTTCCACCACTTCCTGCGCCGTCGTTACCGACACGTCCGAAGAGATCAACAGCTCCTCCAGCTCTTCATAAAACTCGTCGCCGAGTTTGTTTTTGGAAAAGAGTACGCGAAGTTTCTCCGAAAGGTTGTCTTTCGTCTTTTTAAGCGCACCGAAAAGTTTTCCGAATATACCCATAATTTTTTTCTCCGTGAGAATGAATTGCCGACTATGTCGGCGTGAATTGGCTTGCGCCGTAAAACGATAAGATGATAAAACGGCGTAGATGCGAGCAGTTCAAGGCGCAGGAGCACCCCGACGGGAGTTTACTAAGCGTAAACGAGCAAGGGGCGCGCACTGCAACGCTGAAATGCGACGCATATACGTCGTTTTAAGTTTTACTCTACCGTGCCTGCACCAAGCTTGGTCTCTACTTCCGCAAGCTTAACGGAAACGATCTTAGAAACGCCCTTTTCCTGCATCGTAACACCAAAGAGCGTATCCGCTTGGTTCATGGTAGGCTTTCTGTGCGTGATTACGATGAACTGCGTCTCTTCCGAGAAACGCTTTAAGTAGGAAGCAAATCTATCCACGTTTGCATCGTCCAGTGCCGCTTCGATTTCGTCGAGAATACAGAACGGCATAGGTTTGGATTTCAAAATTGCAAACAGAATGGCAATTGCCGTAAGCGCACGCTCGCCGCCCGAAAGCAGGGAGATTTTCGTCAGCTTTTTGCCCGGGGGACAAGCCACGATTTCTACGCCCGCCGCAAGCGGGTCTTCCACGCCTTCGTAGTCAATCTGCAATTCCGCTTTACCGCCGCCGAAGAGTTCTTTAAAGGTAATCTTGAAGTTCTCGTTAAATTCATAGAACCCGGCATTGAAGATACGCAGCATTTCTTCGCGAATTTGATCGAGCGCGGACTGCAAATCTTCGATTGCCTTTTGCAAGTCGTCGCGCTGGGTAACCATCTCTTCGCAATGGCTCTTTTCTTCTTCGTATTCTTCCACGGCGTTGGGGTTAACTGCACCCAAAATGGTAATCTTTCTCTTTAACGCGGAGATCAAGTTCGCCGCTTCATCGACGTTGAAGCCTTCCTTACGCAAAGGCAGACAGCCTTCGTAGTCCAGCTCGTACGCTTCTTCCATGCGCTGGCGCATGTTTTCCAAATTCGTATCGATTTTACTGATTTCGATTTCGCATTTATAACGCTTGTCCGAGCTCTTGGTAAGCGTTTCTTGCAGCTCGGTTTTCTCTTCTTCCAAGCTCAGCTGTTCGGCATTCACCGTTTCCTTTTGCGCCGTCAGCTCGGTGATTTCGTTTACGATTGCTTCTACCGCCGCCTTTTCCTCTTCGGTAAGCTCCTTTTCCGCCGCTTCCGCTTCCAAGCCCTTGAGCTTGGTTTCCGCGTCCGTCTTTTCGTATTCCATATCCAAAATACGCTTGACAAGCTCTTCCTTTTCCGCGGTCAGACGCTCGATATTTTCCTTCTGCTTTTCAAGCTGGGAAGTAAGCGTTGCATATTCCATTTCATTGTGGCGCAGAAGCTCGCTCTTTTCGGCGCGTTCTTCCTTGAAGGTATCGCACTGGGAACGCTGGCTTTCCATTTCTTCTTCCGCGCTCTTACGGCGGGAAGCAAGCTGTTCTTCGCTGAGCGAAGAGTTCGCTTCTTCGTCTTCCAGCTCTTTGAGCTTGCGGTTGAGTTCCGTGAGCGCTTCCGCATACGTTTGGATATCGCTTTCCGCTTCTTCAAGCTGTTGGGAAAGCGCCGTTTCGCGCTGCATAAGCCCTGCAATCTCGCTGCTTGCGCCTTGATATTTTTCACGGAGCGCATCGACTGCGGCTTCCGCTTCTCTTTTCGCGCGTTCACTGTCCGCAATCGCCGCCTTCAGCTTTTCAATCAGCTTTTGCTTACGCGCGATGTTTTCTTTACATTCTTGAATTTTGCGCTCGTTGGAAAGGAGCGAAGCCGAACCCCTGCCGCGACTACCGCCCGTCATCGCACCGCTCGTGGAGACGGTGTCGCCGTCGAGCGTAACGATTTTGAACAGGTTGCCGTACTTTTTGGCAATCGCCGTAGCGTTGGCGATATTGTCGCAAATCAAGGTATTCCCCAACAGGTTGCTCACGACGTTATAGTAGTAATCGTCGTAGTTCACCAGCTCGGTAGCAAGCCCCATTGCGCCGCGTTCGTCCAAGGCTCTGCGGATTTCGCGGGAATCGGGACGGGGTCGCATGCTTGCAACGGGCAAGAAGGTTACGATACCGCCGTTTGTACGCTTTAAGTATTCGATGAGATATCTCGCGTCGTCCGCCGTGGGCGTTACAACGTTTTGCATCGCACCGCCGAACGCCGTTTCAATCGCCGTTTCGTATCTTTGGTCGGTGGATACGACGTCCGCCAAAGCACCGTGCAGGTGCTTGGAAAGGTCGGGGTTGGTCTTGGAGATGGAAAGCAATCTTCTAACCGATTCCTTATAGCCTTCAAAACGGTTTTTGAGGCTGATGTACATTTCCAGATTTTCTCTTAAAGACGCCAACTGCCCGTTTGCGTTGAACAGCTCTTGGTTGAAATCGTTTACGGTGAGCTGCATTTCGCGCGCTTCTTCCTGCTTTTCTTCAAACTCTCTCATGCCCGAAGACGACAGGTCTTTCAAATTCTTTATATCCTTTCTGACCGTAACAAGCTCGTCGGAAAGGCGTTCCTTTCTTTCTTCCGCTTTTTTGAGCGCGGCGGTAAGCTCGGTCAATCTGTCCTTGGTCGCTTCCATGCGTGCCGCGAGCGTACCGAGATTTTTCTTCATTTCCGCAATCTCGTCCGCGTCCGAAAGCTGCGAAAGACGGGTTTCGTCCGAAAGCTTTTCAAAAACTTCGATCTTTTTATCAAGTGCGTTCACTGCCGCACGGAGCACTTCGATCTGCGTTTCCAGCTCGGTAACGCGTTTTGCGCCTTCGGCGTTCTTTTTGCCCGTCAAAGCGATCTCGTCGTCGATCTCGCCAATGCGAACCTTGCTTGCCGCGAGCATATCTACTGCCGCCGCGATCTGCGAACGGTAGGTGCTGATACGCTCTCTCGCCAGCTTCAATTCGCCGTCCTTTCTCTCGTTGCCGACGGAAAGCACCACGCGCTGATCGTTGAGTTCGGTCAAACGCAAGTCGGCTCTGCTGATCTTTTCGCGGTTTTCTTCCAGCTTGCGGTTGATACGCTCGATCTGCGTGTTCAGGGAAATGATTTTATCCGAAATTACGGAAATATCCTTTTTAAACTTACTCTTTTCCCCTTCCGCGTTTTCGTAGCGGTATATGTAGGTATTCGCTTCGTTAATCTTCAAGGATTCGGAATATTCCTTATATTCACGCGCTTTTTCCGCTTCCCCCTTCATTCTGCCAAGGTGGCGTTCGGATTCGTCGATACGCTGACGGTAAACGTACAGATTGTCGTTTGCGTCTTCGATCTTTCTTTCGATTTCGTTCTTTCTCTGCTTATATACCATAAGCCCCATCGCTTCTTCAAAAATCAAGCGACGGTCTTCGGGGCGGGCGTTCATAATCTGTTCTACCTTACCCTGTCCGATGATGGAATACCCTTCTTTCCCCAAACCGATGCCGTGGAAAAGGGTTACGATGTCCTTTAAACGGCTTGCTTGGTTGTTGATGAGATACTTACTTTCGCCCGTGCGGTACAGACGGCGGGTCATAGCGACTTCCGACGTCTCCATGGTAGGGAAGATATGATTTTCGTTGTCGAAAACCAAAGTAACTTCGCAGAAAGACTGCGGCTTTCTTTCCAGCGTACCGCCGAAAATAACGTCCTGCATGTTCGAACCGCGCAGGGATTTTGCCGACTGTTCGCCCAAAACCCAACGCACAGCGTCGGCTACGTTACTCTTACCGCAGCCGTTCGGCCCGACAATACAGGTAACTCCTTCTTCAAATCGGATCGTCGTTTTGTCGGCAAACGATTTAAAGCCGACCAGTTGTATTTCCTTTAAATCCAAAGTGTGCTCCTTACGATATTTCTATATCTTGATTATTTTTTAACCCGTTTGTTTTCCAGCTTCTCCAAAAGCAGCAACGCCGCTTCCTGTTCCGCTTCCTTTTTGCTCCTGCCGTCCCCTTCCGCACTCATTCCCATCGCGCGCACTCGGGCGTGAAAGGTGGGCGCGTTGTCCTTGCCCGTCTTTTTCATCTCGTACGTGGGTGGCTCTTCGCCCCGTTTTTGTAAAAATTCCTGCAAGGCGCCTTTATGGTTGACGGGATAGGCTTCTTCTTCCAAGCGTCCGTGCGTTAAGATAAACGCTTTTGCAGGAGCGTACCCGCCGTCCAAATAGATCGCCGCCGTTACCGTTTCGAAAAGACTGGAGACCGTCTTCTTCCCGACGTTGGCTTTCCCGCCTTCTATGCGCAGGTATTGTCCCAGCCCCAACGCATTCACCGCTTCGTATAAAGCGTCTTCGCACACCAGCCTTTGTCTTTCGCGGGTGAGCGCACCTTCTTCGGCGGTTTCGTGCCGCGCGTACTGCCACTCGGTTACAACGAGCTCCAACACCGCGTCGCCAAGGTATTCCATTCTCTCGTTATCCTTGCCGCCGTGCGCGTTTGCGTAAGTGGAGTGGGTAAACGCTTCTTCCAACAGCTTGGTATTTTTAAAATCGTAGCCGATTTTTTTCTGTATCTCCGCAAGGGGAAGGGTCTTTACGCTCATTCCGCTTGTCCTGCCGCGTCCTGCGCTTGTGCTTGGATTGCGTGGAGATCTACGCCGTCGATCATTTCCTTAATCTTCTCCGTCATATTCCCGCGGGCAGCGTTTGCCGCTTGGGAAATACATACTGCAAAGCTACGCGCCTTGGAGTTGCCGTGTCCTTTCACCACCGCTTTGGTAAGCCCCAAGAACATCGCGCCGCCAACGCCTTCGTAGTCCATGCTCTTCTTGATTTTTTTGATGATACCGCCCGAAAGCAGCGCGCAAAGATACGTAAAAGGATTGCGCTTGAATTCCCGTTTCATGATCGTGGAGACGGCTTTGCCGCAGCCTTCCGCCGATTTCATGGCGATATTGCCCGTGAACCCGTCCGCTACGATAACGTCCACGTCCCCGAACATGATATCTCTGCCTTCGCGGTTGCCCGCGTAGTGAATACAGTCGATTTTCTGTAAAAGTGCATTGGTTTCCTGCTGCAACAGTAAGCCCTTATGGTCTTCCGTGCCGTTGTTCAAGAGCCCCACGGTAGGTTTTTCAATTCCGTACACCGTCTGCGCGTACGCCGACGCCATCAGGGCAAAATGTACGAGATTGATAGGCTTGCATTCCAAATTCGCACCGCAGTCGCAAAGGAAAGTGCCGCTGCCTCTATGGTTGGGGATAATGGGACAGAGCGCGGGGCGGGAAACCCCTTTCAATCTGCCCAGAATAAGCACGCCCGCCGTAAGCACCGCGCCCGTAGAGCCGGAAGACACCAAGCCGTCCGCTTTGCCTTCCTTTAAGAGCCGAAATGCCACCACGGTGGACGAATCCTTTTTGGTTTTTACCGCTTTCGTAGGGATTTCTTCCATACCGATAACTTCCGTGGTATGTACGATCTCCAAGCGGTTTTCGTCGTATTTACAAGCGGAAAGCTCCGCTTTGATCTGCGTTTCATCGCCGCAGAGAATGAGATATAAATCCTTATCTTTTTTAAGCGCTTCCACCGCGCCGAGCACCTGCTGTTTGGGGGCAAAATCCCCGCCCATGGCGTCTATTACGATTTTGGTCATTGTGTTCTCCCTTGTTTCATGTTTGCCTGATGGCAAACGCGATATATTTACTTCGTAAATTCGATATAACTTCGTTGCGATATATTCGTTTCACGAATGCGATATGCAAGGCTCTGCCTTGCGTGATTGCAATTATTGCCACAGCGTTGCGTTAGCAACATATCGCACGAGCGTAGCGAGTATATCGCATTGTACCGACAATATATCGCGCCCGTAGGGCATATCGCTTTTAATATTTCAAGTCCCCAAACGTACGAGGATACGGCAAAACGTCCCGAATATTCGCAATCCCCGTCAGGTACATGACCATGCGCTCAAAGCCCAAGCCGAACCCGCTGTGGGTCGTGCCGCCGTAGCGGCGCAGGTCAAGATACCAAGAATAATCTTCCGGGTTCATGCCCAGTTCTTTGATACGGTTGACGAGCTTATCGTAATCGTCCTCTCTTTGCGAGCCGCCGACCAGCTCCCCGATTCCGGGCACGAGCAAATCTGCCGCCGCCACCGTCTTCCCGTCGGCGTTTTGCTTCATGTAGAAAGCCTTGATTTCCTTGGGATAATCGGTAAGGAATACGGGCTTTTTATAGACCTGTTCGGTCAGGAAACGCTCGTGTTCGCTCTGTAAATCCTTGCCCCAGAAAATATTTTTATCATCGAATTTATCCGCGTTTTCTTTCAAGATTTCAATCGCGTCCGTATAGGTCAAACGCACGAACGCGTTTTCGGATACGTTTTTCAATCTTTCCAGCAAGCCCTTATCCACAAACTGGTTCAAGAAATTCAGCTCGTCCTTGCAGGTTTCGGATACGTAGTCGATTACGTATTTTACCATCGCTTCGGCGATATCCATATCCCCCGCCAAATCGCAGAACGCCATTTCCGGCTCGATCATCCAAAATTCCGCCGCGTGGCGCGCCGTGTTGGAGTGCTCCGCACGGAAAGTAGGCCCAAACGTATATACGTTGCCGAATGCCATCGCGTACGTCTCTGCGTTCAACTGCCCCGATACGGTGAGCGCCGTGCGCTTACCGAAGAAATCGTCCTTATAATCCACGGGTTTGCCGCTCTTTGCCACTTCGTCCAAGTCCAAAGTGGTTACTTGGAACATCGCGCCCGCGCCTTCGCAGTCGCTCCCCGTCAAGATGGGGGTGTGCACGTACACAAACCCACGGTCGTTGAAGAATTTATGAATGGCAATCGCTGCTTCGCTGCGGATACGGAACGCCGCGCCAAACAAATTCGTGCGCGGACGAAGGTATGCGATCTCGCGCAAAAACTCCACCGAGTGGCGTTTTTTCTGCAAGGGATAGTCGGGCGTGGATTTGCCTTCCACTTGGATTTTCGTTGCCTTGATTTCGTAGGGCTGTTTGTTTTCGGGCGTTACCACGAGCGTACCCGTTACGATCAGCGCACAGCCTACGTTCTCCTTTGCAATTTCGTCGTAATTTTCAAGATTTGCACGCTCGAAAACGATCTGCGTGTTCTTGAAACAGCTACCGTCGTTAAGCTCGATAAAGCCGAACGCTTTGGAATCGCGGATCGTCTTTGCCCAACCGGCTACGACCACGCTCTTTCCATCCAGCGCGGAATAGTTTGCGTTGAGTTCTTTTAACTGGATTCTTTCCATATGAACCTGCCTTTTGTGAAAGGAAAAAGTAAAATTTCGCCTTTCGGCACTTTTCCCCGAGTTTATACCTTATTATTATAGCATTTCTTTATAAAAAAGACAAGCGTTGGAAAGCATTTAATTTGTCATATCTTCCATTTTTTTGACAACAATCCCTTGAATGGGGCGGTATTCGTCCGTACGCAGGCGTTTTCTAAACAGCAGGTTGCCCCCGCGGTAACGCTCCAAATACATTTCGCTCTTCACACCGTTTTTCGGCGAACGCAGCACACCGTCCTGTGCCCCGCTCTTGACGATGGGCGCGGGCGGGGGGATCTCTTCCAAAACTTTGGACACCAGCTCGTATCTATCCCCTTCGTTCTTGCCGTAAAAGCTCACGCGGATCCCGCCGTCAAACACCCGCGCGGAAAGATAGACGGGGAAGGCGTGCGGATTATACAGCCGAAGATCGCTGGCGGACGACACCATTGCGTCTCTGGACGGCTGAACATACGAAACCCTTAAAGAATGCGGGTGATATTCAAGCACTTCCAAACCGCTTTTAAGCGCGGCATTATAGAGCGTAGTGCTCACCTGACAAACGCCCCCGCCCACGCCGAGCACGTACTCCCCGTTTACGATAATCTTCGCCTGCTGAAAGCCCGCTTCCGCCGTTCTCCTGCCCACCGTCTGATTGAAGGAAAACTCCCCGTAAGCTTGCACGGTCGCACCGTCGATAAGCCCCGCCGCAATCGCGATATTCTCGCACCTGCCCCTATCGTCTTGGCTATAATAGGTGGTGTAAGACGACATTCTTTCCCAGCCGTAGGGGTTATCCGAGACCGTCTGCGCCAAAACCGTCCTATTTTGGTGCGGATTTGCCCCAAAACCGCCCCAAAAAACCAATAAAAAAGCGCCCGCACAAAGGAGCGCCGTTATCTTTTTCCCCATTTTTCTTTGCATCTGCCCGTTCCCTTTTGCTATGTAAAAAACGGTTCAACGAGTACATGGTGCATTCTATTTGAAAATCTCTACCCTTTCCAAAAACGCCTGCTCTGCATAAAAGACAGGCTTTCCTACCGCGTGCGTTTCGTCTTCGATATGGGTATCCGAACCGCCCGTTGTAAATAACCCCCACTTTTTCGCGAGCGCGCGAAAATACTCCGTTTCCTTGGCAGTATGCGAAGAATACGCGCATTCTATACCGTCCGCGCCGTAATCGGCAAGCTCTTTTAAGAGCTTTTCGCGTTTGCTTTCGTCCATAAAAAGCCGTCCCGGGTGCGCGATACAAGCCACCCCGCCGAGCGCGTGGATACAATCGATCGCCTGCCTTGGCGTAGGTCTGCCAAGGTTGGAATTTGCGGGCTTCCCCACACTGAGATAGCGTTCGTACACTTCTCCGCCCGAAAGCCCCAAATACAGTGCCGCCGCCCGCGCTACGTGCATGGTATGAATGGGCGAATTCTTATCCTTTTGCATGCTCTCCACGTCCGACATGGAAACGGGAATACCGAGCGCGCGGAATTTTTGTACGCTCTCTTCCGCTCTTGCCCTTGCCGCGATTTTTCTCTCCTGTAAAAACCTATCGTACGCCCCGCCCGTTGGACAGCCGTAGCCGAGTATATGGATTTTCTCCAAGCCCTCGTACGCGGAAATCTCCCACCCCGAAAGGTAGGCAAGTCCGTATTTTTTCGCCGCCGCCCGTTTGCTTTCTTCGCCCGAAAGGGTGTCGTGGTCGGTGATGGAAAGCAAATCCAAACCACGGCTCTTTGCCAAACGGCAGATCTCGTCCGGAGAATAAAACCCGTCCGAATAGGTACTGTGTATATGCAAGTCCGCTCTCATGCCCTACCCCTTGATCCTTCCGTTTTCAATGCGGATTTTGTTGCACTCCGCGCCGTAAAGAACGCGCTCCGCATGGGTACAGGTAAGCACCGTTTGCAGC
>JAZQLT010000045.1:0-4603 GCA_045542815.1 Candidatus Scatosoma sp.
CTCCTTGGCTCACAGAACGACATGGCTACGATCCGACTTCTTACAAAAATCTACGATACCCGCTTTGTCGGAAACGCTTACCAGTGCTCTCTTTTTCATAATATTATAACCACCTATGTTATTATTTGCTTGTTTTTCGGTCATACTGCTTGTATGATTATTTTGTATATACTGCTCATCGCTTACATTTTAGCCATAAACTTTTATGCGTTCTTGCTCGTAAAAAGCTTTCGCGACAAGGAGCGTGAAGCCGAGCTTCATCAGCAAAGCGCTCCCCTTTCGGAAGCTTCGCGCGCTACCGCGCAAGAGCCGTCCGCGCCCACTGCAAACGAGCGGTATCTTGGGAAACTGTTGATTACGGGCGCACTCGGCGGAGCAATTACAATCTACGTTTGTATGTTTGTGCTAAAATACAAACGTTCAGAGCTGCTTCTTATGGTCGTAATGCCACTGCTTGGAGTGCTCAACGTATATCTGTTTGTATTGTTGTTTAAATCGGGGTTTGGCTTCTTGCTTATCCGCTGAAAGTATTATAACACATTTCCCGCAACGCACGCAACGAAACGAGCGCACATTTTTCAGAGTTTGCAAAAAGAAATTTTTTCACATTTTCTGAAAATACGCGCTCAAAATATAAATTGAAAAATTTTTTGATTTTTTTTGGAAAAAGCGGGAAAAAAGATTTGACAATTTTTCGGAATAGTGCTATTATATACAAGCGTTGTCAATGCGGCGGTGAAGTGTGCGACATGCGGGTGTAGTTCAATGGTAGAATTCCAGCCTTCCAAGCTGGCCGCGTGGGTCCGATTCCCATCACCCGCTCCACCACTATCCAAAGGGGCGTATGACATGCGCCTGTAGCTCAGTTGGATAGAGCAACGGCCTTCTAAGCCGTGTGTCAGGAGTTCGAATCTCTTCAGGCGCACCAAATAAATGGCGTACATGGCGGGCGTAGCTCAGTTGGTTAGAGCGCCAGATTGTGGCCCTGGAGGTCGCAAGTTCGATTCTTGTCGCCCGCCCCATTTATTGATTGGGGTGTCGCCAAGTGGTTAAGGCACCGGATTTTGATTCCGGCATTCGTAGGTTCAAATCCTGCCACCCCAGCCACTTATGTGGAAAAATTGAATACCTAACGGCCCATTAGCTCAGTAGGTAGAGCACTTGATTTTTAATCAAGGTGTCCGGAGTTCGAGCCTCCGATGGACCACCAGGACGATTAGCTCAGCTGGTAGAGCAATTGACTCTTAATCAATGGGCCCAGGGTTCGAGTCCCTGATCGTCCACCAACAAAACGACGGTTTTTCAAAGAAAAATCGTCGTTTTTGCTTCATTTTTGACATTGACGTGCGATTGTCCCCCATTTTGCCCCCAATGCTTGTTTTTTTCTACCCTTTCAAAAAAGGGTTTTTCTTTTACTTTCTACGCCTACGGCGGCACACCCTACAACTTCTTATAATGAATAGGAGCGCATAAAGAATGCACGCGCTGATCGCGTTTTTTAATTATTAAAAGTATTTTTTAAAAATTTAGCATTTCCTATTGACTTCTCTCCGCTTTTATGCTATACTATGGAAACAATCAGGTATGGGTTTAGCCCATGCACCCGCCGTGTATTTCCGGCATTGAGGTAGGTGGTTTAATCCTACCTTTTCTTTTTTTGTCCGAGTGCAAATCTGCAACTTTTCTTTTGTTTTCACTTGATTGCTTGCTATGTTCAAGCACCTTCTTCTTTATTTGCTCGACCTCAAGCCTATTTAAATCGTATTTTTGCAAAATTTTCCTTTTGGGGTCGCTTTGATCGCCTCATCTTTATTGCCTTCCGTTTCAACAAAATGCTTAAAACAGGTTCTTTTCTTGTTAGCCCTTTTTTATAGCTTAATAAGCAATCCTCCAAAGCAAAAACGAGCCTTACGGCTCGTTTTTATTTAATGCACTGTTACGGAAAGGGATTCTATCTTGACAACACCCTTATTTCTTATCGTGAAATACAGGCTGTCGTAATCCTGATCAGCGGTGAGCGTATAAGAATATACGTTACCGTTTACCGTCAGTTTGGAAATCAGCACCGCAGTGGAAGTTCCGCCTAACAACGGGATTTTCGTGGAATTATTCCAACTTCCCGCGCTTACATTGCTGGTATAGATACCAAATGCAGTATTGGAAGTGCTTTCGCTAATTTCAAACGATACGGTATAAGTCTTTCCTTGCGTCAATCCGTTCACCTTAAAGGCAAGATATGCGTCTTTTTCGGATTCCATGACCAAAGCTCCGTTTTCGAGCTTTACGTGCCCGTTATTGTTAGAAGAATATGCGTAAATATCCCCCTTATACTTCACCGTATTGCCAGCCAAATTGGTAACCTTTCCGCCTTCAAAGCTTTCCGTTAATCCGCCTTCTACTTGCTTATCGCCGGGATGAACGCTCTCATAGGTGCTGTATTTCATTAAGTCGCCCGTTCCGCCGTAAATCTCCTGCAAAATGAACGCTTTATGATTGGGATACAGCCCCCTATCCAGATACTCTGCCGATTCGGTGAAGATCCCGCTGTACAACCCCGCGTAACCGTTCCAGCCGAAGTCAATTATATTCCCGAACATACGGAAGAAATGACAAGCGTGCACGTAATTCATTTCATCCGAGTTCATCGCGTCAAAATACGCTTTTATGTGTTTTTCTTGACGCTCGGCATATTCTTCATGCATGTAATAGGTCGCGTAATAATTCCCTGCGGGAATGATTTTCTTGACGGCGTTCGCTTCATTCCCGTCCGGCGTATAATACACTGTACCGCCGCCGAAATAAACGTAGAACTCGTAAGGACTGTTGTGGGATACGGGGCTATATACCAAATTCCTTTCTTTGGTCGATAAGCCAAATTCGGTAAACCAAACTCCCTTATCTTCATCGCCGTAATCGCACATTACTTTATAACAAGCGTTATTGGCTTGCATCCATAAATCCACGTCAAAACTATCCATGTACGGATCGGCTGTGTTTGCATACCCCACCGCACCCAAATCGTACGGATGCCAAGCCAGACCTTGGAAATAATTGTCGGGATCGTTATCGTACGCGGTTACGTATTTAGAGCCGTTATGGTAGGGATACTTCCCGCTTGCTATATTGCCGTAGATGTATTTTAAAAACAACTCGATCGAATATATACCTGCGTTAAACGTTTTCGTGTTTTCTCCTGCCACCGCCGTGTTCTCGTTATAAACGGTGGTTACGGGCGCGAACCCGGGCGTGAGTACTATCGCGTTCGGGTTCGCTTTGAGTACCCCTTGACAAGCATAATAGATCATATCCGTCGTTAGCATTGCCATATCTTTATATGATAGATACTTGTACGTTTTGTGTCGAATGAAATCTACGTTATTGCTCTCATTGCCAACTTCCCATATACGTATTTGCGGGAAGGCTAACGCAAGCTCATACCATATTTCATAAATCGCGTCTAAGAACTTTTGATAATCTTCGCCGTCTTGCGGCAACGGTACGTAATGATTGTTAGCATTGCTCGTGGTCGAAGCCATGACGGGCGCGTATAACCCCATGCCGGTGATTTCCTTGACACCCGCTTGTTCCAAAAGATCTAACGCACGCTGATACCCCGCAACCATATTTTCGTCTAACACATACTCGGTCAGCGGTTTGTCCCAAACCCAGTTTTTAACAATTTCCGTCCCAAACCACATACGCATGCTTTGTACGTTAAGCGCCTGCATCAGCTCCGCAATGGCTTCTTGGTCAAAGTCCTGCGTATTCGAGCTCTTCATAGGCTCTCCAAGCCCGTTTAAATAGCCCTGTCCGTTGTGGTCGTAAATCTCTTCGGTTATATCCGAAAAGCGCAAATTATCAACAAATAAACGCGTTTGTTCGGCGATTTGATTGGTTCTTATCACCAAATACACGTATCCGTCCGCCGCCGCGGTAAAGGTAACGAGATATTCGTTATCCCCCTTCAAAAGATTGGGCAAAACGTCGTTCATCGTGAGAACTGCATTTTTATTGTAAAACGCAACGCGGCTGCTCGTATTCGCCAAATCTTCGGTGTTTTCCAACAAAAATACGCTTGCGCTGTTGCCCGTTTTTGTTCCACTGTTATAGAAAGTATTGCTTACCCCTATCAAATCGCAGTTGAAATACGCTTGATATATTCTCCCCTTTTCTACGTTGAGCCTGATCCCCACGTGCCCGTGCGTATTCGCCGAAGACGTCATCTGCAAAGCCGTGCTATCCCCGTAAGTAGCCGCGGAAAGGGTCGCGTTTTGCGTTTTTACCTTGAATTTTCCGTCAAAGCACCCGCCGCTTACCGCGCCGTACTCAAAATCGTCCGTAAGCTCTGCCCTGCATTCGGAAATTCTCAAATTATCCAAATACAAAGTCAAATCTTGCCCGACGTTCTTGTTTACCTTCACGCAGGCGTATGCGTGGCCGTTCTCTTCGGCTGTGCTCAAAAAAAGCATTTCGTAGCTGCCGTCTTGCTCAAAAGCCGATATTTTTTTGCTCTTGCCGAAATTTTCCCCGCTTGCGCTATACAAATACGAACGGTTTGCCTGCACGCCCATGTTCGAGTTTTGATAAACTTCAAAATAGATAT
>JAZQLT010000046.1:0-7613 GCA_045542815.1 Candidatus Scatosoma sp.
TCGTAGTTGTTTTCCAACCGTCTTTGGAGCGCTTTGGCAATCTCTCCTTCTTCCCCTTCGTACTTGCGGTCGGGCTTGATAACGAGCTCTTCCCCGCCGTCCGTCAAAAAGGCATGGTATTCCTTGGCATAGGGCGCGAGCTTATCGACGAACTCCGCACGCTTTTTCACGATCACCGCCGCATACTTGCAAAGCTGCTCGTCCCACACGGGCAGGGTGTCGAGTACCATGGAAATATCGCGGTTTTTTAAGAGCGTATTTCTCTGATCGAGAATTTTATTATACCGCAAAAGCGCGGTGTAGTAGGCGGGCGAGGTTTGGGAAATGGAGATGTTCATAAACCGCCGTCTTTCGTCCGGGCCGTCTTGAATGAGCCGAAGCTCTCCGGGGGAGAAAAACACGCTGTTGATATGCCCCATAAGGTCGGCATTTTTGGTGATTTTGCTGCCGTTGACGCGGATTTCGCGTTTATTTTCGTAGATATCCGCTTCAATGGTAACCTTTCCGTAGCGGTTCTCCGCTTCGGCAAGAATTTTTGCAGACTCCGCACCGATGCGGATAAGCTGTTTATCGTGGCGAATGCGCAAAGAAGTGCCCGTGCAAAGGTAAAAAACGGCTTCGGCGCAGTTGGTTTTGCCCTGTCCGTTTTTTCCAAAGAGCACGTTAAGTCCGTCCGAAAAGGCGAACTTTTCACTCTCGTAATTTCTAAAATTTTGCAGGAATAATTTTTTTATTTTCATAATCCTTAAAAAACCCGCCGAAATTGCTTTCTTTTCCACGAAATTTGTATTATAATTATATCAAATAATTTTCAAAAACACAAGCGCAAACGTAAATAATTTTAGCGGGGAAGAAAAAATGGCAGAACATTCACAGCTTCAATTTATCTGGAAGCAGATCAGCGAACGGGTAGAAAACCTGATTTCGCCCATTTCCTATAACACCTATATCAAAACGCTGGAGCCCGTGGATATCCTGGGGCGTATTCTCGTTTTGAAAGCGGAAACGCCGCTGGGGGCTACCACCATTATGAAAAAGCACGCGGACAAGCTCCGCGACGCGATGGCAAAGTGCGACCTTGGCGTCAAGGATTTCCGCTTAGTCGTGGAAGGAAGCGACGAATTCCCCTTAGAATGCGAAGAAGACGCTTCGGATAATTTCCAGGCTTCCCCTATCAATAAAAGCTTCACCTTCGACTCTTTCGTCGCGGGTGCGGGAAGCAAATTCGTGTATGCGGCGGCAAAGGCGGTGGCGGAAGCCCCCGGCGAGACCTTTAACCCCCTGTTTATTTACGGGGAGTCCGGTTTGGGCAAAACCCACCTTATGCACGCGATTGCAAACCATATTTCCCGCCATCACCCCGAAAAAAAGGTACTTTATACCACTTGCGAAAATTTCTTGAACGAGTTTATCGACTCCATCGCGCAAAAGAGCAGCGCAAAGTTCCGCTTCCACTACCGTAACGTGGACGTGCTCATGATCGACGACGTGCAGTTCTTGAAAAACAAAACGCAGGTACAGGAAGAGTTCTTCCACACCTTCAACGAGCTGTCGGCGCAAAACAAGCAAATCGTACTCTCGTCCGACCGTCCGCCCAAGGAAATCGCTACTTTGGAAGAGCGTTTGAGAACGCGCTTCGAAGGGGGCATGATCGCGGATATTCAACCGCCCGACCCCGAAACCAAGCTCGCGATTTTGCGGCGTAAAGCAATCGATCGAAAGTGCCCTATCCCCGACGAGGTGTTAGAATTTTTGGCGCGCGATTCTGGACACGACGTCCGAACGCTGGAAGGACGCTTGACGAAGGTCATCTTTGCAAGCAAGCTCCACGAAGAGCCGATTACCTTGGATTTAGCAAAAAAGGCGCTTAACGAATCGGTTAACGAAACGGAAACGCAAGAAGACATCACGCCCGAAAAAATCCTTTCGGCGGTGTGCGGGTACTTCAAGCAAAAGCGGGAAGACCTGCTCGGCAAAGGCAAGAAAGCCGATCTCGTAAAAGCGCGCCAAATCTGCGCGTATCTCATGTGCGATATGCTTTCGCTCCCCCTTGTATCGGTCGGGAACATTCTCGGCGGACGGGACCACACCACGATCATGTACGCGCGGGATAAAATGGAGAAGTTGGCTTCCTTGAACGACCGCGTTGCCAAAGAAATCGACGATATCAAAAATATTATTTGGAAACAGTGATTTGCGCTGTGCGCACGAATGGACCGTTTCCGCCACGCGTTATTTTGTAACGCAATTCACGCCCCTGCAAAGGGGCAATTCACTTTATTATTATGTCTAATTTGAACCAAACTTTTCTTGAATATGCCGCGGAAGCGGTGGTTGTCGGCGCGGGGCACGCGGGTTGCGAAGCTGCCCTGGCTTTGGCGCGCACGGGTATCAAAACCGCGCTTTTGACGCTCAATCTCGACAGCATCGCTTTTCTCCCCTGCAATCCTTCGATCGGGGGCACGGCAAAAGGACATCTCGTACGCGAAATCGACGCGCTCGGCGGACAAATGGGCTTGGTTGCGGACGACACGGCTTTGCAAATTCGTATGCTCAACGTCGGCAAGGGTGCGGCAGTGCAATCCCTGCGCGCGCAATCGGATAAAAACGCCTATCACCGCGAAATGAAGCGAGTGTTGGAAAACACCGAAAATCTGCGCATCATTCAAGCGGAAGCGACGGAAATTCTCACCGAAAACGGTAAATGTACGGGGGTGAAAACGCAATACGGCGGGATCATCACCTGTCAAGCCGTCGTTCTCTGCACAGGAGTATATTTGAACGGCGAAACAATCACGGGGCACGTGGTGCAAAAATCCGGCCCCAACGGCTTTGCGCCCGCAAATCAGCTTACGGATAGCTTGATTAAGCTCGGCTTTAACGTTCGCCGCTTTAAAACGGGTACGCCCGCCAGAGTGGATAGCCGCACGATCGATTATTCCAAGTGCGAAATTCAAAACGGGGATACGGATATCTATCCTTTCTCCTTTTTGCACGATACCCCGCCTGAAAACAAGCGCCCGTGCTATCTCACTTACACCAATCTCGAAACGCATAAAATCATCACGGACAATCTCGACCGCTCCCCTCTGTACGACGGAACCATTCAATCCACGGGCCCCAGATACTGCCCGTCCATCGAAACGAAAGTGGTTCGCTTTAAGGACAAAGAACGGCACCAGATCTTTATCGAACCCGAAGGCGCGGACACCTTTGAAATGTACGTGCAGGGCATGTCCACGTCTATGCCCCACGACGTACAGAGAGAAATGTACGCTTCCGTAGCGGGCTTAGAGCACGCGGACATCATGCGCTACGGCTACGCGATCGAATACGATTGCATCGATACCTTAGACGTTCTTCCCACGTTGGAATTTAAAAAGGTGGAAGGCATTTACACGGCAGGACAAATCAACGGTACTTCCGGCTATGAAGAAGCCGCCGCGCAAGGGCTTATGGCGGGCTTGAACGCGTCGTTAAAGCTCCGTGGGCTTCCCCCGTTCACTCTGCGCCGCGACGAAGCGTATATCGGCGTGCTTATCGACGATCTCGTTACCAAGGGCACGGACGAGCCCTACCGTATGATGACTTCCCGCGCCGAACACCGCATTTGCCTGCGGCAGGACAACGCCGATTTCCGCTTAACGGAAAAAGGCAAGGAAGTGGGTTTGGTAACCCCCGAACGCTACGCCCGTTATCTCGACCGAAAGGCAAAATACGAGGAATTGTTAGCTTCGTTGCAGACACGGGTGGCACAAAAGCAAGCCGCACCCTTTTTGGCAAGGTACGGCTACGGCGAACCGAGCGGCAGCGTTTCTTACGCCGATATGCTCAAACGCTCTATCCCCTTAAAGGATATCATGGCGGAATACGGGGTATTCTCGGAATACTCCAAGGACGTCTTGGAAACGGCGGAAATTACCGTCAAATACGAAGGCTATTTAAAACAGGGCACAGAGCTGATTGAAAAAGCCAGACGCTTGGAAGACAAGCTCTTGCCCGCAGATATCGATTATACCGAAATCAAAGGCTTGCGCTTGGAAGCGCAGGAAAAGCTCAACCGTATCCGTCCCTTTAACTTAGGACAAGCGGGCAGAATTTCAGGGGTCAACCCTGCCGATATTTCCGTGCTCATGGTGTGGTTAGCAACAAAAAACACACAATGATATAGAGTAAACGCATACCTGCCCCGTGGGAACTCCCACGGGGCAGGTATTTTTTATTTACTTATTCATCAAAGTTATACTTTTCGGAAACGATATATTTGGGTCTGTTTTGCACTTCTTTATAAATCATGCTCGTATGAATATTCGCAAACCCTTGGCAAACCAAAATCACCGCCGTCAGCGCACCAAAAGTCGGGAAGAGCCACGCCACCAGCCCGCCAAAGGATATCCCGCTTACCGTGAGCGCGATAAAGGTGATAAAGCAAGCTACGCTCAAAAAACCGAGCAGTATGCCCAGCTTAATCGGAAGAGTAAGGGTATAATCCGTGTTGGGGAACACCCCCGCTTCCGCCAGCTTCACCATTTTCTTCACGGTGTAATGGCTCGCACCCGCCACGCGTTCAGGGCGGTCAAACTCCACGCAGGTCTGCTTAAATCCGACCCACGCCGCCTGTGCGCGAAGCAAACGGTCGTGCTCGCCCATGGATAAGATCGCGTTTACGACTTTGCGGTCGTACAGCTTGAAATCCCCGCTGTTGCGCTGGATATCCATGCCCGTAATCTTTCTCGTAAAGCCGTAGAAAAAACGCGCAGTGGCTCTTTTAAACACCGTTTCTCCTTTACGCTTACGGCGTTTGCCGTGTACGATCTCGTAGCCTTCCTTCCATTTTTCTATCATTTGAAGCGCAACTTCGGGCGGGTCTTGCAGGTCTGCGTCCATCGCGATCACCGCGTCGCCGCTCGCCGCTTCCATACCGCACAAAAGCGCTGCTTGCTGCCCGAAATTACGGGAAAAATTGCATACCTTCACTCGCTTGTCCAGCCCCGCAAGCTCGCGCAAAATCTCTTTCGTCGCGTCCATGCTGCCGTCGTTCACGAAAATGATCTCGTATTCTTCGTTTAATCCGCCAAACAGCGGGGTTACCGCGTCGTAAAAAAAGCGCAGACTTTTTTCTTCATTATACGCGGGAACGATAATCGAATATTTTGCCATTTGTTTTACCTCTTTCTACTATTATACTATATCCTTATCCCTTTGTCAAGAAAATGCAAAAATAAAGGGGCTGTACGCCCCTTTTTTATATTTCCGCGTCTATATCCAAAATCTCCAAAAGCGGTTTTTTAAATACCCTTGCCAAATACACCAATTCTATATCCGTAATAAACCTTTGCCCCGATTCCATACGCTGTACGGCATTTTTATCTACGTCTAAGCCTTCTATTTGCAGCTTATCCGCAAGCGCGCGCTGTGATAATTTCATCTGCTTGCGAAGCTTGGTGATTTGCTTGCCCGCAATATTATTTCTCCCGTCTTTTGTTTTGTTGATAAACATTTTTTTAGAATTTTTCCTTTTTTGACATTCAGTGCTTGACAGTGAATATATTATATGTTATAATTTGCCTATGAACGACATTCAGTGAATGTCAAATAAGCACTTAGGAGAAAAAAAATGGAACAACAAAAACTGGATATGTATTTAATGACAAATCAGAAGTATTTTCCTGCGGAAAAGATGGTTTATATTAAGGAAAAGCTGAAAAACATCGACGACGATAAGTTTGCCTTGATTTCCACGTTGGAATTGAAAGACCCCACCACGTCGCTTTTGATTTCCCTGTTCTTGGGAAGCTTCGGTGTGGATAGATTTATGCTTGGCGACACGGGCATGGGTATATTGAAACTGCTCACCGGCGGTTGCTGCGGTATTTTGACCATCGTGGACTGGTTCACCATTCAAAAAAAGACGAAAGAGCAGAATTTCAATCATTTGATGTCTATTTTGTAATAAATAATGAAAAACAAAAAAATAATTAGAAAGCATATCCTTTATATACTGGTAGTATGCTTTCTAATTTTTATTTTAAACGCTTTGTCGATCGGGTGTCCTTTCTTCTTTTTATTTCACCTGCCCTGCCCCACTTGCGGCGTAACGCGCGCGCTTTTATCCCTTTTGCGGTTAGATTTCCAAGCCTACTGCCGTTATAACGTCATGGCGCTTCCGCTGTTATTTGCCGTATGGCTCATGCTGCACCGAAAGCTGTTTAAGAAAAATACGGCGCAATATTTAAGCGCCGTTATCCTCTGTATCAACTTTATCTATTATATAGTACGGCTCTTTTTACAAATATAAAAACACCGACCGCAGTCGGTGTTTTTTTCTTGTTTTTTTAGATTAGTCCAGTTTTTCCAAGAGCTTCAAATCGATACCCTTTTCGCCAATCTTGATGATTTCCACTTTCACCTTGTCGCCGATGTTGAGCACGTCTTCGACCTGGTTTACTCTCTGTTCGGAGAGCTTGGAAATGTGCACCATACCGTCTTTACCGGGCGCAAATTCTACGAACGCGCCGACTTTGGAAAGGATACGAACGACAACGCCTACGAACATATCGCCGATTTCGGGATCATGTGCAATCGATTCCACAATCGCCTTCGCGCGGTTTGCGTTTGCGATATCGCCGTAGCAAGCGATACATACCGTACCGTCTTCTTCGATATCGATCTTCGTGCCCGTCTGCTCGATGATCTTGTTGATAACTTTACCCTGTTTACCGACAACGTCGCCGATCTTTTCGGGGTTGATCTTGAAGGTAACAATCTTGGGTGCATAAACGGAAAGCTCGTCCTTCACTTCGGGGATGCATTCGAGCATCTTGCCAAGGATATGACGTCTTGCGTCCTGCGCCTTTGCGATCGCGTCGAGCATGATCTGTTCGGAGATACCCTTGATCTTGATATCCATCTGGATTGCGGTGATACCCTTTTCCGTACCTGCCACTTTAAAGTCCATATCGCCAAGGAAGTCTTCCAAGCCCTGAATATCCGTCATGATCACGTACTTGCCCGTTTCGGGATCTTTTACAAGACCCATCGCACAGCCTGCTACGGGCGCTTTAATGGGAACGCCTGCGTCCATGAGCGCCATCGTCGAACCGCAAACGGAAGCCATGGAAGACGAACCGTTGGACGACAAGATGTCGGATACCACGCGGATCGCGTACGGGAACTGGTCGGGCGCGGGAATCACGGGAACGAGCGCGCGTTCTGCGAGCGCACCGTGTCCGATTTCGCGGCGGCCGGGGCTTCTCAAAGCCTTTGCTTCGCCCGTGGAATAACCGGGGAAGTTGTACTGGTGCATATATCTCTTTTCTTCTTCTTCGTCAAGACCTTCCATTCTCTGCGCTTCGCCGAGCATACCGAGCGTACAGGTCGTAGGCGCCTGCGTCTGTCCTCTCGTGAAGACTGCCGAGCCGTGTACTCTGGGAAGTACGCCGTGTTCGCACCAGATAGGACGGACTTCGTTGAGCTTTCTGCCGTCGGGACGAACGCCGTCAAAAATCTTCGCGCGTACGATACCCTTTACGATATAGTAAATGGAGTCCTTAACCTCGCGCATCTGTTCGGGATAAATCTCGGAGAAGTGTTCGATAATCTCCGCTTCCGCT
>JAZQLT010000047.1:0-8911 GCA_045542815.1 Candidatus Scatosoma sp.
TTGTCTTTCTTCCTTAATATAAAATAATAATACTTTTTGATAATAGCACGCGTGCAAAGCAAAAGTCAAGCGTTTGAAAAAAATAAATAGGAAAAAATAGTTGCACATTTTGCTTTTTTATACTATAATGGAAGAATATAACGGTATTGCAAAGTGCTTTACTTGAAAAGGAGGAACCAACTTGTTCAAATTCAGACAGGATACGTATGCAGACGTGCGCATAGAAGACAGATTTTCCACGAGCGTCGCATACATGAACGGAATGCTCAAAGAATTGAAAGAGCGCAAAGAAAAACGCGCTTTTATCCGCGTGTTCGACGGCAAAATGTGGTATTATGCGTCCACGACGGATATCAACGACGTGCAAAATAAACTGGACGGGCTTTACGCGCAGGCGAAAAGCAATCCCAAAATTGAAAGAAACTCCACCGTGAGACGTTTTCAAGTTAACGTGGAAGAAAAATTCGTTTTCGCCGAAAAATCGGTAAGAAACATTCCTATCGCTGAAAAGAGAGCGCTTTTGGATAGCTATCTTCCCATTCTTTCTTCGTCTCCGCTTATGGCGATGCCTACGGCAATATATTTGGACAGAAACAGCGTGTTCGAGTTCTATTCCAGCAAAGGCGCGGCGATTCGCTACGACTATCAAACCTGCGGTATCGTTTTGAGCTGTACGCTTGCGGAAGGGGAAAAGTTCTTCCAAGCGCACCACCAAATCGGCGACGTGTATTTCTCCAAGCTCCAAAGACGGGGCAAAGAGTTTAAAAACTCCTTTAACGAACAAATCGAGTGCATGAAAAACGAAGTGGCGATCACGCCCGGGGAATACCCCGTAATTCTTTCCCCCGAGGCGGCGGGAATTTTTGCGCACGAATCCTTCGGGCATAAATCGGAAGCAGACTTCATGCTCGCAGACGAGGGGATTCGCCGCGAATGGCAGATCGGCAAAGCAGTGGCTTCGCCCTTGCTTTCTATCGTGGATTGCGGGAAATCGCTCGGCAGCGGGTACGTGCCTTACGATGACGAAGGTACGAAAGCGCGCAAGAATTATCTCATCAAGAACGGCGTGTTGGCGGGCAGATTACACAGCGGCGCAACGTCCGCGTACTTAAAGGAAAAAACGACGGGCAATGCCCGCGCAGTGAACTGTACCTTCGAGCCTATCGTCCGTATGACGAATACCTATATTGAAAAAGGGGAATCGACGGTTGAAGAGCTGTTCGCGGGCGTGAAGTTCGGCTATTATATCAAGAGCGTAAAGCACGGATCGGGTATGAGCAAATTCACGATCGCGCCTTCCGTTGCATACGAGATTGTAGATGGCAAGATCACCCGCCCCGTAAAGATCAGCGTTATTACGGGGGACGTGTTCACCACGCTTGGGCTCATCGACGGCTTGTCCGATAAGGTAGAGTTTATGAGCTTTGTTTCGGGCGGGTGCGGTAAGAACGAACAGTATCCTTTGCCCGTAGGCTTTGGCGGCCCGCACGTGCGTATCTCCAAGATGTTCGCGCAGTAAGGAGGGAATTATGGAAAAAGAATATTTGGTCAATAAGAGCAACGAAATCACTTTGAATATCACGGACGGCAAGGTAGATTCCTACCGCGTAAAGGACGAGACGCAGCGTACTGTTCGCGTGTATGAAAACGGCTGTATCGGTGTGGCGGGCGCACTCGGCGATACGGATATGCAGGCGCTCGAAGCGCAGGCGGCGGCAAAGCTCGCCGACGGTATTCCGTATCCCTGTAAATTGAATGCAGGGGTGAAAAAGAGCATTCTCCGCCAAACTCCCGTGGTGGCGGAAAGCGAGCTTATGCGCACGAGCAAACGCTTGGCGAAAAAGATTGCAGCCGCTTGTCCCCGTTTCTTGATTAACGGCAAAACGCAGGCTTCCTGCAATAAGGGAAGTTATGAGAACTCCAAGGGTACGGAGCTTGCCTTTGAAAACAACGCCTTTCAGGTGTTCTTGCAGGTAAAGGACAGGGATTCGTCCAATATTGCAGACGCATATTACGGCGCGTCCTTGCCCCGTTACGGCAAGGTAACCGAAGACAAGATCGTAAACGACGTGAAAACCTTGCACGACGCCTTCTTTGGGGAAAAGGTAACGCTTCCGAACGGGAAATATCCCATGATCATTGCGCCTTACGACGCGCTCGGCAACGCGGTGAAGGATTTTATTGCGGAATATTACGTTTCGGGCGGTTCGATTTTTAGCGGAAAGCTCGGCGAAAAGATTTTCAACGAAAACTTGAGCGTTTCGGTGGACAGAAACCCCGTAACCAACCGTTCGGCTTCTTTCTACGACAGCGAAGGGGAGATCGCAAGCGATTTCAGAGCTCCTATCATCGAAAACGGTGTGTTCAAACGGGTACTCACTACGAAAAATACTTCGGCAATGTTTCATTTGCCTTTGTCCAAAACGGCGGAGGCACCCTACGACGGCGTGCCTACGCTCGGGATTCCCGGTCTGTACTTGAAACGTACCGCGCCCGATTTAAAGACCCTTCTCGGCGCAAAAAAAGCGGTGTTCATCGCCATCACTTCGGGCGGAGATATGACGACGGAAGGTACGGTGGGTATGCCCGTGCAGCTTGCGTTCTTGGTCGAAAACGGTAAAATTACCGCAAGAGTAACCGATTTCTCCGCAAGCGGAAATATCAAAGATATGCTCGGCGAAGGCTTCGTAGGGGTTAGCGCGAAAGGCGTGTTTGAAGCGGACGACACGGAAGTGCTCGTTACCGAAATGGAGCTTATTAACTCGTAAAAATTGATTATATCTATCGATTATTTCGATTAAAAAAGCAAAACTATTGCATTTTTTTGCATTTTTTAATTGACAAAAGAGTGAAAATAGGGTATAATGTAACATATTTACGTTAGAATGCAATAGAAGTAGCCGAATTTTCGGCGCAGGGGCATGCCCCTGTTTGGTGTAAAACTTACACCAAACGTAAATACTTAATTAGGAATTAAATTTCTTTTTAGAGAACGATGAAAAAGGGATTTATCAAAAATTATCAAAAAATTTTTTGGAGGTAACTTATGAACAAAAAGTTTAAAGCATTACTTGCTTTAACGATGGGCGTAATCATGTGCAGCGGCGTTGTTGCATGTACGCCTGACGACGAGGGCGAAAAGCCTTACGACATCCAGAAGCGTGCTCGTACGGGTTGGCAGGACGCAAAGGAATACACCTTTAACGACTATACCAGCCAGATGCCCGACAGATGGAACACCATTTTGACGAACGACTCTACGAACGTTGATATGGCAAGCTACATGAACAGCGCGTTCTTTGAATTCGACTACAAGCTCGATGAAAACGGCGAAATCGTTCCCGGCGACTTCAGCGTACAGTATTCGGCGGCAACCAAGCTCGAAGACGTAACGGCTGATTACGTTGGTGAATACGGCATTACGGAAGATATGGCGGAAGAAGGCCACCACGTATTTGCAATCACCCTGCGTAACGACTTGAAGTGGGACGACGGCACGCCTATTAAAGCGGAAGACTTCGTTTACACGATGGAACAGCAGCTCTCTCCCGACTATTTGTTCGAAACCGCTTCCAACTACTACAGCGGTAACTACATTATCCATAACTCTAAAGAGTTCTTGTATCAGGGTCAATCCGACTGGTTCGATAACGGCGTTATCGGCTATACGGCGGCAGACGTAGATACCACGGCTGGTACGTTGGGCGGCTGCGAAGCGTACATCGCGCTTAAAACGCCTTTGGAATGGCTCGGTGGCGCCACCTTGGAATTCTACGTAACCAATTATGGTTCCTACTTCAACACGACGGCTTGGGAACCCCTGTTGGCATTGGCAGACGCTGACGGTAAAGTTGCGATTACGGCAGATTCCGTTAATTATTTGGCAACCCTTATTTCGACGGACGCTTGGGGTGAAACGGCTGATAACGTAAAAGACTATATGTACGTTAACTACACCTTCCCCGAAATGGATTTCGAAGATGTAGGTTACTTCGTAGGTGAAAACGAATACGAACTCGTTATCGTATTTGACAACACCTTGTCGCCCATTGACGAAAACGGCAACCTTACGTACGAAGCGGCTTATTACCTTCAGGATATGCCCTTGGTTAAGAAAGACGTTTGGGAAGCTTGTGCAAACAAGACGACGACGCCTTGGACGAACACCTACTGCTCGGTTGGCGTTGAAAACTCCGCAAGCTGGGGTCCTTACAAGCTCACCAACTATCAGGCAGATAAGACCTACACCGTTTCCCGTAACACCAACTGGTACGGCTACGGTATGGAAAGATATGCAGATCAGTTCCAGACGGATAAGATCGTAACCAACAAGGTTAAAGAATGGTCCACCGCATGGCAGATGTTCCAAAAAGGTGAAATCGACGGCGTTGGTATGGACGTTTCGATCGCTGCTGAATACAGAAACAGCCGTCAAGCGTACTTCACGCCCGACACCTACACCTTCTCGCTCAACTTGCAGTCCCGTGCAAACAGAACGGAAGACAACGGCACGAACAAGCTCCTTAACTATGCTTCGTTCCGTAACGCAATTTCCTTGATGCTTGACCGCGACGACTACTGCGCTAAGAACAGCCCCAGCTCGTTGGCAGCGCTCGGTTTGTTGAACAACATGTACTACTACGACGTTGCAAACGGCGGCGTATATCGTGAAACCGTTCAGGCGAAGGAAGCAATCCTTAACGCATACGGTGCTACGAAAGTGGCTGAAGGCTGGAAGGTTGGCGAAACGACGTACGACGATATCGACGACGCTTTGGAAGCAACCACCGGTTACAACCTTACGTTGGCAAGACAGCTTATGACGCAGGCTTACAACGAAGCGAAAGCGGCTGGCGACTACACGGACGGTATGGACGTTGTTCTTACCTACGGTATCGAAGAGGAATCCGAAAACGTGAAACGCGTTAAGAACTGGTTCCAGGCAGCGTTCAACGCAGCTACCGTTGGCACGCCCCTTGAAGGCAAAATCAAGATTGAATATTACTACTACTCTTCCGCTACGTGGTCTTCCGACTTCGAAGAAGGTAAATATGACCTTTGCTTCTCCGCATGGGGCAGCGCAGCGTTCAACCCTTACTACTTGCTTGGTGAAACCCAGATTGCAGACGCTAACCGTTATGCACAGGGTTGGGATCCCGAACAAGTTGAACTGACCATCGACGGCTTGACGCCCGATGACAACCATCCCGATGGCAGCTACACCTACAACTTGATGCAGTGGAACAGCAACATTCAGGGTAAATCTGATTGCGTCGTTAACTTCGCATTGCGTTCTACCGAAGATCGCTTGAAGGTGCTTGGTGCGTTGGAAACGGAAATCCTGAACGCTTACTATTCGGTTCCCGTATATTCCAGATACTCTGCGTCCCTTATTTCGTATAAGTGCGACTACAACTCCTACGAATATAACACGTTCGTTGGTTACGGTGGTATGCAGTATATGACGTATCATTTCGATGATGCTGAATGGGCAGAATTCGTGGCGAGCAAGGGTGGCACGCTTAACTACAAGTTCGGTCGCTAATGCTTGATTAAACTAACGATTCGAGCAGCGGAGATGAGCAAAACTCATCTCCGCTGTTTGGACTGTTAAAAAGGGAGTTATTACCTATGTATATGTTTAAATACATTTTGAAGCGTATTGGCTTAATGTTACTCACCTTTTCGGTGATTATGTTAACCTGCTTCATATTGATAAAATTGCTGCCTATTCCTCTTGGCGAGGGGTTGGGCACGGATAAAAAATTATTGCAGCTGGAATTGGAGGCTCGTGGCTACTACGATCCTATCATGGTACAGCTTTGGAATTATTTGGTGAGAATTTTCACGAAGGGCGACTTTGGTATCGGTACCAACATGCCCGGGTATGCGAATCAGCCCATTTGGGACGCATTCGTTTCCCGTCTGCCGCCCACAGTTTTGATCAACATTTATTCGTCGTTGATCGGTGTGCCTATCGGTTTGGGATTGGGTATCTTGGCTGCTTTGAAAAAGAACAAGTGGCAAGACCAAGTTATTTCCACGGGCGTTATCGCTATGATCGCTATCCCGTCCATCGTTTATGCATTCTTGATTCAGTATGTTTTCTGTTTCAAGCTGGGTTGGTTCCCGTTGCAGATGGCGAACGGCACGGATTATTTGAGTTGGGAAATGTTCCGCAGTATGATGCCTGCGGTTATTTCGCTGTGCTTGGGCTCGATTGCCGGCTACGCACGTTATACCCGTGCGGAGTTGACGGAAGTCCTTACCAGCGAATATATGTTGCTTGCGCGTACGAAGGGGTTGACCCGTGGTCAAGCCACCATACGCCACGCAATGCGTAACGCGATGGTACCCATTTTCCCCATGATTTTGGGTGAATTTGTCTCCGTACTCTCCGGTTCGATGATTATCGAAAGCATTTTCGATATTCCCGGCGTAGGCGGTTTGTATTTGACGTCCATCACGGTACTCGACTATGACTTCTTCATGTTGCTTTCGGGCTTCTATACGCTCGTTGGCTTGGCTGCGGGTATCATCATCGATATCAGCTACGGGTTCATTGATCCCAGAATTAGAATGGGGGCAAAATAAAAATGGATAACGTAAATAACGTGGATATCATGAATATCCCCAAAGAAAAATTTGAGTTCACCGCGGCAAGCGACCTGTCTCACGATAAAAAGCTTGCTACGAAGCCTCGTGGCTATTTCCAAGATGCGTTTTCCCGTTTTTGCAAGAACAAGGGTGCAATCGTAGGGGCAATCGTAATTATTTTCTTGTTCCTGTACGCATGCTTCGGTTCGTTGCTTACGCCGTATAAGGTTGCTTATGAAGACCCGTATTTCATCAAAACCTTGCCTAAGTGCGAGTGGTTTGCGGATACGAATTTCTGGGACGGCTGCGAAGAAAAGACGTTCAACAAAGAAACCTTTGATTACTACTATCTTATTGGCAAAGAAACGGGGCATAACGCGATTAAAAATCAAGAATATACGCAAAAGGGTTCTTTATATACCGCACGTTTAGACTCGTATCATTCGACGGGTTGTATCTACATGAAAGTAGAGAAAGAAGAATACGAAAGAATTAAGCGATATCAAAACGAAACGGGGATTCAGGTTATCTATCCCACCATTTCCAAGAAAGACCGTCCCAGCGAAAAGCTCGTCGGTCAAGATATGATCGCGAACTACTATTATAAGACGAAAGAAGTGGCGGGTGCTCTCCAGATCGTATATGATCACAAAGGCGACGTAGTTCCCGTTTACAGAAGCCATGCCGTAGGGGAAGAAGCCAAGGATAATTACGATTCGTTGCGTATTGCGGGCGACCGTCAAAACGGTGTGGAATACGAATACGCATTCCCTATCGATACCGGGTATGAAATTCGTGTGAACTATTACGAATACTATATTTATCAGCATACCTACGTATTAAAAGACGGCATCGAAAAGCCTTCCTTCTTATTCGGTACGACGTCGGGCGGACAAGATATCTTCACCTGTATGTCTTCGGGTGCGTTGTTCTCGTTTGCATTCTCGATTACCGTTTCGTTGGTTAACTTGATCGTCGGTGCGATTTATGGCGCTATTGCAGGTTACTTCGGCGGTAAGGTTGACCTTTTCATGGAGCGTTTCTCGGAAATCTTGGGTTCCGTACCGAGCATAATCGTCATAACGCTGCTCCGTTTGCATATGGGCAGCTCGGGGCCGGTCATTATTCTATTCGTTGCCTTCTTCTTGACGGGGTGGATAGGTATGGCAGGCACTACGCGTATGCAGTTCTATCGCTTTAAGAACCAAGAATACGTTTTGGCGGCGAGAACTTTGGGTGCGAAAGACAGCAGACTTATTTGGAAACATATCTTCCCGAATGCACTCGGTACTTTGGTAACGAGCTGCGCACTGGTTATTCCTTCCATGATTTATTCGGAAGTAAATCTGAGCTACCTTGGTATTATCAGTTTGACTTCGGGGAACCTTACCAGCGTCGGTACGATTTTGTCCAACGGTCAAGCGCTCTTAAAGATGGGTATTCCCCACATCGCGGCATTCCCGTCCGTATTCCTTGCGTTGTTGCTGCTTAGCTTTAACCTGTTCGGTAACGGTTTGCGCGACGCGTTCAACCCTTCCTTGAGAGGTGCGGAGGAGTAAGCTATGGAAAAGAAATTAGAAGTTAAAAATTTAGTCATCTCCTTCCGTACGCAGGCAGGGAAAGTACAGGCTGTGCGCGATATTTCCTTCGATTTGTACAAGGGCGAGACCTTGGCAATCGTAGGGGAATCGGGCTCGGGCAAGTCGGCTACGTCCAAGGAAATCATCGGTATTTCCGCAAGAAACGCGATCATTGAACAGGGCGAGATTTTGTACGACGGACAGGATTTGGTGCGTATTCCCGAAGAAGAAATGCACAAGCTTCGCGGGGATAAGATTGCCATGATCTTCCAGGATCCGCTTTCCGCGCTCGATCCTATTATGCGCACGGGCAGGCAGATTACGGAAGCCATGCTCTTGAAAAACAAAGTAAACCGTCGAGAAGGACGCGTGGCGTTCAATAAAACGCTTGCGGCGCTTTCCGAAAAGATGACGGCGGCTTTGAATGAAAAGATCGCGAACGTCGAAAATGCGGAAGACGCGGAAAAAGCAACCGAATATTTGAATCGCGTTGCGGAATATATCAAGACGTTCGATAAATTCAATATTCAAGCGATTTCGCTGGAAAACGGCTATAATATCGCAAGGAATGCGGCGGAAGAGTTGATTGCAATTATTGAAGACTTCCTTTTCCTTGTAGAAAAGAAGCAGAAAGTGGACGTTGTCGCGACGTTAAAATCGGCGCGCAAGAAGCTCAAAGCAACGCAGGATAAATATTTCGTTTCCAAGTACGCAGAGATCTTAAACGCGTACAC
>JAZQLT010000048.1:0-7162 GCA_045542815.1 Candidatus Scatosoma sp.
TTTATTATTATACACTATTTATATGCAAATGTCAATGATGTAAAGGAAAAAATTGCGCAAAAAAACGCGCAAAGCGCGCGTTTTAAATATTTTATTTGTATTTTTAATCTCCAAGCTCGTCTTTTGGCGAATAGGAACAAATAATCTCCCCGTCTTTATCGGAAACCGCAATTCTACCGCAAGTTTTTTGTTCATTCGTTAGGGACAGGTATGCGTTGACCGCTTTTTCCACCTTTTCCTTTCTCGCAACGTCGGGCGCACCGATATACAGCTTCACCCCTTCGCGCATCGTCATACAGAAAATGGGTTCGGGCTCACGGGAAAAGATTTCTACCGACAGCACGTTGCGCCGTATCCCGCCAAGCAAGGCAGACGTCTCTTCGCATAAGCCCAACACTGACGAGAAATACCCGTCGCCGACAGGAATTTGTCCGTTTTCCGCCGTTACGGTTAAGCCTTTCAATATAACGTTTTCCTCTCCGTTCAACGGATTGAGCGGGGTAGTGCGAATATCCAGCACCATACCGTCCGCACCAAGGATATAATATTCTTTGCCCGCCGTTTTTTCCACGGCATACACTTCGGCGCCCTCAACGATTTCTATCACCAAGCGGTTGGGATATTCCTTTCTAAAATCGGAAATATGAAAATACGAAAAATCCTTTACAATTTCCTGCGCCTTCTCTTCATCGGCAAAGAAAATACTGTCCTTTTCGTATGCGTCTTCCAAAAGAGTTTGCAAACGCTGTGCTTCCGCCTTAGATTCTTGGGTAACGAGCGAAGCGTTCAAAGTTACCTGTTCCACTCTGCACGCCGCGGAAACACCTAACACGGTTACCGATAAAAACACCAGCACCGTCAATAAGATTACCCATAACTTCTTTTGCATATTTTTCTTCCTTTGCGGCTATATCTTGACCCGCTTTATCCTTGCGCCGAGCTTTCTAAGCTTTCCCTCAAAGTCCGCATACCCCCTATCAATATGAGAGATATCGACCACCGAGCTCTGCCCTTCGGCATTCAAGCACGCAAGCACGAGTGCCGCGCCCCCGCGTAAATCGCTTGCCGTAACGCATGCGCCGTGCAGTTTTTCTACACCTCTAATTACCGCAGTACGCCCGCGAACGGTGATATCCGCACCCATACGTTTAAGCTCCGCCGCATACCTGTATCGCGTCTCGAATAAATTTTCTACCACGAGCGTCGTGCCCTTTGCTGTGCAACAAAGCGCGGAGTACTGCGCCTGCAAATCGGTGGGGAAGCCGGGGAAAGGCATCGTTTCCACTAAATCGACTGCATGCAACTTTCCAGTGCTCTGCAATACTATTCTATCATTTTTTGTATGTATTTTGCAACCGTTTTCACGCAATTTATGTAAAAGAGCCGCAATATTTTCAGGCGGAACGCCCACAGTTTCAATTTCTCCGCCACAGCAAGCCGCGGCAATGAGATAAGTGCCCGCTTCGATACGGTCGCCGATGGGCGTATATTCTATCCCGTGCAGCCGCTTAACACCTTCAATTACGACCGTTCCCCCGCCTGCACCCCGCACTTTTGCGCCCATAGCGTTCAAAAAGCGTTGCAGATCGACAATTTCAGGTTCCTTTGCGGCGTTACGAATAACCGTGATTCCGTCCGCTTTCACTGCCGCGAGAATGATATTTTCCGTTGCGCCGACGCTGGGAAAGTCCAACAATATTTCCGCGCCTTTCAGCCTTTTTGCTTCGCAATGGATATACCCGTCCCTTTCGACAATCTCCACCCCAAGCCTTTTCAGCCCCGAAAGATGCAAATCAATGGGCCTAAGCCCGATATCACAACCACCGGGATAGGAAATTTTAGCGCGCTGAAAACGGGTTAGCACAGAACCCAACATAAAAACGGAAGAACGCAGCTCCTTCGTCAGCCGCGCGGGGATTTCGTGGGAAACTGCGTTTGAACTGTCAATGATCGTGCCGTCTTTTTGTCGCTTGATTTGGCATCCGACTTCGGTGAGTATATGTAGCATATTCTCTACGTCGTTGATTGCGGGCACGCCGCGAATTTTCACCTGTTCGTCCGTTAAAACGGAAGCGGCAAGCAGGGGCAATACGGTGTTTTTTGCGCTCTGCGCCTGCACAATGCCATATAATTTTTCACCACCGTCAATGATATATTTATCCATACGCAAAAGCTCCTTTGCTTTATCGTATGAATTTTTCATCCTTTTTTGTGTTAGCCGATACCGAATACAATACTCCCATCGACGCCATCGTAATAATCAGCGAAGTATTACCGGAACTTATCAACGGCAAAGGAAGCCCTGTGGGCGGTATGCTGCCGCTGACCACGAGCGCATTGATAACCGTCTGTATTCCGTAAACGAGCGTGATCCCCGACGCGAGCAAAAAGGAGAAAAAATCCTTAGCGCCAGCCGCCGTTTTTATTCCTCGAAAAATAAGCAGCGCGCACACGGCAAACAGAAAGAAAATCCCAATAAAACCAAGTTCTTCGCCGATTATGGAAAGAATAAAATCGCTTTCCGCAAAGGGCAAAAAACGGTATTTTTGTCGGGAGTTAAACAGTCCCGTTCCAAACCACCCCCCCTTCCCCAAGGCATATAAGGATTGAATGAGCTGATACCCCTCTCCTTTGGGATTTTCCCATGGATCAAGAAAAGCGCTTAATCTGGAAAGCCTATAAGGCTCGGCGAGAATCATAAGCGGTACGGCAAGCATCGCGGGAATAAAGATAATAAGGAAGTGCTTTATCTTCATTCCGCCCAAAAAGAGCATCGCAAGCATGAGCAGCCCCACACACATAGTAACCGACATGTTAGGCTCTAACATAATCAAAACGCACACAGCACCGCCCGCCAAAAGCACGGGAAGTACCCCTTTGAACGTTCTCATTTTCCCCATATCGTCGGACATGTACGCCGCCGAAAAGATCACGAAGCCGTATTTTGCAAGCTCGGAAGGCTGCAAGGTAAAACTTCCTATTCCTATCCATCGGGTTGCGCCATAGTTGGTTTTCCCAAGCCCCGGGACGAACACCAACGCAAGCAAAATGATAGGCAAAATCAAGCAAATCCACCGCGCCTTTTTCCCCTTTAAGCAGGTATAATCCAGCTTTGCACATCCAAGCATAGCCAACGTCCCAAGGAGCAAACCAAGTAGTTGTTTTTTAACGAAATACCACTCGTCTTGATACTGCGTCTTTGCCACGTATCTGCTCGCCGAATAGATAGCGACCACCCCAAACCCCGCCAGCAAAATGGTAAGGATTAAAATGGAAATATCCCCTTTGGGCTTACTCCGTCTCCCCGCGTTCTTCTTCGTAAGGATCGTCGTTGAAGCGCTTTCTTGTTCCTTCGTCTGCCAAATCTTCTTCGCTTGCATTTCGTTCGTTTTCTTCTTTCTCCGCCTGGATAAAGGAGCGTACGATTTCGACAAATTTATCACCTCTTTCTTCGTAGCTTGCAAACTCGTCAAAGCTTGCGCTTGCAGGGCTTAGCAGCACCGTTTGCCCCCGTTTTGCTTTCAAGGAAGCCACTCGCACGGCAAACTCAAAACCGTCGCACACGGTAACCTGCTCAAACGAACACTCTCGCGCGTTTTTTAACAGCGCAAAGCGGTTTTCTCCGTACAGTACCGCATGCACGACCTTGGATTTGGAAAGCGCAACGAACAATTTTGCATAGTCATACCCCTTATGTTTCCCGCCGAGCAAAAGGACAGTTTCCCCTTTCATCGATTGGACGGCTTTTAAAGTGGCGTCCACGTTCGTGCCCTTGGAATCGTCCACGTATCGAACCCCGTCTATTTGCGCGACTTCTTCAATGCGATGCTTGATTCCCTTGAAGTTTTTAATTGCGTCGGCGATATCACTGTTTTTAATCCCCATAATTTTTGCCGCGGCAATGACGGCAAGTGCATTTTGCACGTTATGTAACCCGCCGATCGGCAAGTCGGAAACAGACAGGATTTTTTCTTTCCCAAAATATAAATCCCCATTCTCGTAAAACGCCCCCGCGACCCGTTCTCTTACGGAAAAATAAACGACTTGCGCTTTGGTTTTTTCTGCAAAGCCGCGTACCGTTGAATCGTCATAATTGAGTACGGCATACTCCGCTTCGGTGCAATTTTTTAACAGTCTGGATTTCAGAAAAACGTAGTTTTCCATATTATAATGCCGATTTAAATGGTCTTCCGTTATATTTAAAATTACGGAAATATGCGGACGCAATGATTGCAAGGTTTCCAACTGGAAACTGGATATCTCTGCAACGGCAATCTCCGCTTCGGAAAGCTCGGAAAACTCGATCATGGGTACGCCGATATTTCCGCAAGCATTCGCACTCATTCCGCCTTTACGTAATACTTCGGAAAGCAGGGAGACCGTAGTCGTTTTCCCGTTCGTACCCGTGATTGCGATCACAGGGCAGCGCATACAGCGCGCCGCAAGCTCCGTTTCTCCAATCACCGCTCTCCCGCGCCGTTTAAACGCTACCGCAAGCGAATGATCGATGGGGATTCCGGGGCTAAGCACGAGCACGTCGCATACTTCGGGCGTGCGGATAAGGTCTTCTTTTTTCACTCGCCTTGCGCCCTTACTTTCTAAAAGCGTTGCCGCTTGCTCCACTCTTTCACTTTGGATATCGTCGTAAATATACACCGCCGCACCACGCGAAAGCAAAAATTCCGCCGCTGCACGCCCAGATTTCGACAGCCCCAAGACTAAAAACGCTTGTCTTTTAAAATACATATACTTTTCTCCTTTTAGAATGCCGCAAGCACGCAAAGCACGCCGAGCAAAAGCGTGATCGTGGAATACGCATAGGAAATTTTGCTCTCCGAATACCCTTTTTGCTGAAAATGATGATGCACGGGCGCCATAAGGAAAACCCGCTTTCCGTGCGTTACCTTATAGTATATTACTTGTACGAGCACGGATATGACGGAAAAGACGAAACACGCCCCTAACACCGCAATATACAACGCATTTCCCGTGAACATCGCAAGCGCGGCGGCAAACCCGCCGAGAGACAGCGACCCCGTGTCCCCCATAAATACCGACGCAGGAGAAACGTTAAAAAGCAAATAACCAACGAGCGCGCCCGCAAGGCTAAAAGAAAGAAGCGCCATATTCTCTCTTTCTCCACCTATGGCAATCAAAACGCCCAAAACCGCGAAAAAAGGAACGCACGTACCTGCCGCAAGTCCGTCCAGCCCGTCCGTTAAATTGACGGCGTTGACCGTACCGAGAAAGACGAACGCGCAAAAGGGAATAATTCCCCAGCCGATCTTCCATTCTGCGCCAACAAAAGGGATTTTTAAGGTTGTAAGCCCCGCACGATAGCAATATATCCCGCAAAAGAGCGCAATCGCGCTTTGAAAGAGAAATTTCTGCCAAGCGCGCAGCCCCAAATTTTCCTTGTGGCGCATTTTCAAAAAATCATCCAAAAGCCCCACCGCCATATACGAAAGCCCCACGGCAAGAGTGATTAAAAGGCTTTTGCTTGCGCGTTCTTGCGTTTGCGCGATAAAAATTGCTGCGGCGATCACCGCAGCGGCAATAAAAGCGATCCCGCCCATCGTAGGCGTACCGCTCTTTTTTTTATGCTCTTTTACGTAGGAGAGAATGTTTTGTCCCGCCTTCATGCGCCTTAACAACGGAATGAGAACTAAACAAAATACGAATGAAAGTGCAAACGCGACAATCGCGGATAGTAAATACAGCTTTATCATTTTCCTTTCTTTTCCAATAATTTTTCAATACTATCTTGGTCGTTGAAAGGATATTTTATTCCCATCACTTCCTGATAGTTTTCCCCGCCCTTTCCTGCCACGAGCAGGATATCTCCTTTCTTTAAAAACTCCAAAGCATACTCGATCGCCCGCTTTCGATCGGGCACGACGACGTAGCGCACGGAAAATCTGCGATATCCTTTTTCGATTTCCGAAATGATATCCAGCGGGTCTTCATAGCGTGGATTATCCGAAGTCAGCACGGCAAAATCGGATTTTTTCGCCACCGTTTCCCCCATGACGGGCCGTTTTGTTCTGTCTCGATTTCCACCGCAACCAAACAGCGTGATAAGCCTGCCTTTACAGTGCGGACGAAGAGCCTCTAAGGATTTTGCAAGCCCGTCGGGGGTGTGCGCAAAATCCACGAAAATCTCCCCGCCGTGATATTCTCCCACTCTCTCCAACCTGCCGTTTACGCCTTGAATTTCCGTTAGCCCCGCAGAAATTGCATGCACGGAGACACCGAGCGCGGACGCACAAGTTGCCGCAGCCAAAGCGTTATAAATATTATGCCTACCTACCATGGATAGGGATATTCGGGAAAGCTTATCATCAATATTCAAAAGACATTCCGAACCGTATAAACTCTCGTCCGTTACGATTGCAAACGCGTCGCAGGGCGTTTGTAAGCCGTAGTAAAGCGTTTTTGCGCTTTCCCCACGCATTTTGCCAAATTCCCGACCCGTTTCATCGTCGCCGTTGAGTACGGCAATCGGACAATTTTGGGGCAAAAACAGCCCTTCTTTGGCGCTTTTATACGCGGACATATTCTCGAAAAAATCTAAATGATCCTGCGTTAGATTGGTGAAAATACACGCAGAAAACTCTACGCCCGCTGCCTTATTGTAATAAAGCGCGTGCGCCGAAACTTCCATAACAACATATTCCACGCCGCATATGAGCATATCTGCAAGCATGCTTTGCAGCGCGATTGGATCGGGCGTCGTTAAATCGGAAGAATAGCTTTTTCGTCCGTATTTTACCCCAAGCGTACCGATGACCCCCACTGATTTCCCCGCCGCTTTCAAAATGGAAGAAAGCATATACGAAGTCGTGGTTTTTCCGTTCGTACCCGTAATACCTATCACTTTCAAATGCTTGGACGGTTCGCCGTAAAACACCGAAGTCAGCTCCGCGAGCGTTTTTCTTGTATCCTTTACGAGAATTTGCGGAACGCTTATACAAAGTCGCCGCTCGGTAACCACCGCCACCGCGCCGTTTTCCACCGCTTCTTCCGCAAGCAAATGCGAATCGGTATTTTCCCCCTTTATGCAGAAAAACAGACTGTTCTTACACTTTTTTCTGCTGTCAACGCACAAAACGGAAATCTCCCGTTCCCACTCCCCGTCAAAAATAATTTCCCCATTTTCTAT
>JAZQLT010000049.1:0-10258 GCA_045542815.1 Candidatus Scatosoma sp.
TAAAGCGACGTAACCATCATGCTGAGCATGGTGGGAATCCCCAAACCGATAACCAGCCGAGGAATGGGCGTTTTCGTCATTTTATCGTATTGTTTTCTTTCTCTTTCCGCTACGGCTGCTTCAGATTCTTCTACTTGGTGCACTCTCATAGTCTTCACTTCCGTTTTATTCGTATCTATTATAACGCTTTGCAAGAGTTTTTGCAACCAATGTATTTGTGTTTTTTCACAATTTCACACAGTTTTTTCTCTCTTGGGATTGATTTTTCCGCTTGCCCGTGCTATAATAGAACCATGAAAAAACAATCCCCTAAAAAAGATATGAAAATCTTTAAATTCCGCTTCACTCCGCTTATGATTGCGCTCGCCTGTGCGGTACTCGTGCTCTGTACGCTCGGCATTGCGTTAAGCGTATGGCGGCTCGTAAAAAACGGCATACAGGAATTCGGCGACGTTTTAAAGTCCCCTTTCCTAATCCTGATTTGTCTTTTCGGCATCGCGATTGTTATCGGAGTGCTCGTGCGGTCCCGCTATCTCGTTACGAAAGAGCACTTTATCACACAGTTCGGCTTTATCAAAAGCAAATTCCCCATTCAAGATTTCACTGCCGTGATCCTGAACACCGATTTGCAAAAACTGACGGTGTATATGGGCGAAGCGTATTTCGTAACTTCAATCAACCCCGAATGGAACAACGATCTTGTGCAAGCGCTTCGGGACGTCAAGCCTGATATCGAGTTCAGTTTTACACTAACGGATAAAAAAGAGGAAAAATAAAAATCGACCTTCAAGCCCAAGCTTGAAGGTCTTTTTTTTCGCTTAGTTCAGCGGCTAAACATCAATACCCGATTTGTACGGCAAACAGGAGCAACAGCAAGGTGAACAAAAACACGAAAAGCTGCAGTTTCCAAGTCCACTTCACCCACTTACCGTAAGAAACGTTTGCCATCGAAAGCCCGATAAGCAGGACGGGGTTGGTGGGCAAAATCATATCCGTAAATCCGTCGGCGATACAGTAGGTAAGAATGACTACCGTAGGCGAAAGTCCAAGCGTCGTGCAGATAGGCAAGACGATGGGCATAATCAGCATGATTTTCGCCGACGCCGAACCGATGAAAATCTGTAAAAACAAAATCAGGAAATACACCAAGATGATGCAAAGGAATTTGTTTTTCCCGCGCAGGAATTCGATTACACGGTACATAACGGTGTCCAAAATCCCGCTTTCCGTCATGACAAGCTTCACGGAAGAAGCCAGCGCAATCAGCGCCACGGCGGGGAGCATGGAAAGCGCGCCTTGACCCATATGCTTTGCCACGTCGCGTTTGTTTTCGCAAACGAAGCAGCCGCTGACGATACCGCCGACAAGGAAGCTGAATGAAAGAATGGGAATGGCATAATCGGAGATTGCACGAATGCTTGCAATCAACACGAGCATTACGAGCTGAACGGCAAAAAATACCGCATAAACTTTAAAGGTAAAACGATCCTTTTCGCTCTCTTCCGTTTGCAACGTCAGCGTTTTTCTCTTCTCTAAATCAATCGCATAGGTGAAAGATTTTTCGGGGTTTTTGGAGATCTTTTTAATATGCAAGAACAAAAACCCGCATACCATGGCATAGACGAACAGGAAAAATAGAATTCGAAGCCATGCGCCCTGCAATACGTACGTGCCCGCCAACTTAGACGCAAGCCCTACCGAAAACGGGTTGGTGATTGCCGCAGAAAACCCAAAGCACGCCCCAAGCATACAAATCCCCAAGCCCGTCAAGGTATCCAAGCCCATGGAGAGCATAAACAATATGACGATGGGAAGCAGGGTAACGAGCTCTTCGAACATACCGAAAAAGCTCCCGAACGCCATGAAGATTAACACGGCGATACAAATCACCAAATTGCGTCGGTGGGAAAATTTCCGCACCGTTTTACCGATAACGATACGGATACCGTCCGTTTTATCCAGCAGGTTAAATACCCCGCTCATAATCAGCAAAAACAAACTGATAAAAATAATCGTCAGTGCGTCGGACGAGAAGAATACGCGCACGGGTGCGGTGAAAATGCGCCAAATGGCAATCCCATCTACTGCGCCCGCGGTATAAGTGCCGTCGATAATCATGCCTTCTTTATCGCGCAGGAAAGCCCCCTGCGGGATAAAATACGAAAGCAAGCCGCTCAAAAGCAAAATTGAACCGAGCAGAATAACTACGAACACGAACGAGCGCGCGTTAATACTTGAAAACGCCTTTCCTTCTTTCTTTGTCTCTTGTTTTTCCATAAACCGCCCAAAGGCACAACCAAAGTTTTTTTGTGTTTGCAAAGCAAACACAAAGAGGCGCGCCTCTTTCCTTTTTTTCTCTTACGCCATTGCTATTTCTTTGTCGAAGTGTTTTTTAAGCAATCCGCTGGCAATATACCATTCCACGCAGCAGCGCGTATTTTCAGGCACGAAAAACCAAATCTCACTGCCTTCGTACAGCTCGAAATCTTCCCCCGCGCCAAAGAGCACTCTGTAAATTTCCGAAAGCGGAAACACCTTTTCAACCTGTTCCCCGTCGCGTTCTCCGCGATAGGTAAGCCCCGTCTTGTCCAAACGGCAGACCCCTTTGCCCGCTTCGCGGAGCATGGTTTTCCCGTCTTTGGAAGAATGTTTCAGCACAACCTTTTCTTCCAGTGCAAATTCGGGATTTTCCATAATCTCTTTTTCCGTTTCCGCACTCTGCCAATCGTACCACTGCGCGAAGTTTTGAAAGGGCGCAGGCTCGGTGAACGCATACCTGCTATCAAGCGTGCGCGAAAATCCGCACTTTTCGCAATGGATTTTTCTGCCTTCCGTCTTCATGGAATATCGGCTGTCGCACTTAGGGCAACGACAGAGAATATTCTCCAAACCCACCGCCAAAGTCTTGCTCTTATACCGCACTTCGGGCTTGGTTTCCAGCCACGCAAACTCGTCGTACGTCAAGGCTTCATCTACGCGCGTTTTCAAATCTTCCAAGGAGAGCGCCTGCACTTCTTCTGCCGTAAAGAGCTGCTCTAACGTCCCTTCCACGAGCGCGCCGCGCCGAAGCTTATCCCCCCACTTGGGCTTTGCAAAATAGTCCCCGTGCATGCGGATCACGTAAACGGGAACGCCCGCACGCTGAATAAAGCGGTACGTCGTATCCTGTATGCCCTCGTATTTACCCGCCGTGGAAAGGCGCGCTTCGGGCATCATCGCAATCATGCCCCCGTCCTTTAAGATACGCATACAGTTTTTTGCATTCTCCAAATCGGAAGTGAACATACTCTTGGGAATGCACCCTACCTTGCGGATCAAATTCCCCAATCGCTTATGGTAGAAATACAGTCTTGCCGTAATGAAGTGCGGGTTACTCTTTTTAATTATCTGCGCAGCATACACGAAATCGATAAACGAGCCGTGATTGCAAATGACCAGAGCGGGTTTTTCCAGCTTGCCTACCTTATTCTCCAAGCGGATTTTGAGTTTTAAACCGTAGGCAATCTTTGCAAAAAACGCGCACACGCGGTATAAGAAAGGATTGTATTTCTTGGCGACCGTCTTGGAAGAATACGGCTCGCTTTTCTTTTTCATGAACTCGTTGACCTTTGCAAAAACCACGGATTTTTTCTTATACAGCACGATCAAAAGGGTGATCAGCACAAGAAATACGCCGATAGACAACAGCCAACTGGACGCGATGGCAAGATGCCCAAGCCCTACGCCGATCAGGATCGAAGGGATTGCGCCAAGCGTGGTCAGCAATATATATTTTGGATATCTTCCGTCCACGGACGCCGTGAAAAAGCAAATCAAGCCATACGGAATGGCGGGCAAAAAGTAGAGAATAAACACCACGATAGAGATTTTGGGCGACTTTCTCGCTGTATCGAAGTCAAACTCGGCGTTCTTTTCAAAAAACTCTTCCAGTTTCTCGCCATAGACCTTATACAGGATAAAGATGACGGTATTTCCGACGAATACGCCCGCAAGACAAATCAAAGAGCCCTTTAACAGCCCGAAGGAGATCCCGCTCATGACCTGCACGGGTTCGGCGGGGAGCACGGTAAGCACTACCTGCAACATGGATAAAATGCCTATGGTGAAATACCCCTTAAAGCCTAATTTGCTTAAAGTGTCCTGTACTTCTTCTTTCGTAACGTCTTCCTTGAAGATTTCCTGCAATAAAAGGAAATTGTCCCCCGAAAAGAGAAAGACCATCAATCCCAAAAAGATAAAGACAAATGCAATTGCCGAAATGATTTTTACTTTTTTGCTCTTTTTAGTTTGCACTATGCCACCTTTTTATGCCTTAGTTCATTCTTCTACATTATTATAATAGTTTGTGTAATAAATGTCAAGCGGAATATACAGGCAAATGCTTTTTATCTTTCTCGACAAAAAACAAGCGGGAGTCTGCTTATGCAGCTCCCGCTATTCTTATTTCAGCGCATACATGCCCTGCTCGTTTATAGATATCCGTACCTTTTTCTTGTCGAAAGCAAAAGCGCTATTGTGAGCGCTACGGTTACCGCTTCGCTTACTGCCGCAGAAAGCCATATGCCGTCCACCGCCAAAAACAGCGGGAGCGTCAGCACCGCCACCACTTGGCAAAGGAACGTCCTGAAAAAAGAAATAAGCAAAGACAGCGCGCCGTTGGACAGTGCCGTGTAAAAAGAGGAACAAAAGATATTTAAACCGGTCAGTAAAAAGCTCAACGAATACAGCCTAAGCCCGCGCATAGTCAAAAGGTGCAATTCCCTATTGCCACCGACAAAAATACGGGAAAGCGGAGAAGCAAACAGGCACGCCACCGCCGTCATTCCAACCCCGGCGATACTCAAAAGCCGAAGACTTTTGGTGAATACGTTTTTAAGTTCATCTCGGTGCTGTGCCCCGTAGTGATAACCGATAATAGGCGCAACCCCCACCGAATAGCCAATAAACACGGCAATGAAGATAAACCCGATGTACATCATAATCCCATATGCCGAAACGCCGCTGATCCCGATATATCGCATGAGCTGTGCGTTGTATAAAATGGTAACGACGGAGAGCGCGATATTTGTCATCAACTCGGACATGCCGTTCACACAGACGCCGAAAAACACCTTCCCTTCAAAGCGAGTTTTCCCCAAGCGCAACAGACTGTCGTTTTTACGGAAGAAATAGATAAGCGGCAATATCCCGCCTACACACTGACTGATCGCCGTGGCGATCGCCGCACCTGCAAGTCCGCCTTGAAAACCTACCACCAACAGTGCGTCGAGAACGATATTGCAAAGCCCTGCCGCAACCGTTACGTACAAGCCGCGGCGAGGTTTTTCCGCCGTTACAAAAAAGCCTTGGAAAGCGTTTTGGAGCATGAATGCAGGCAAAGCCGCTAAAATAATACGCGCATACAGGACGCAACAATCGATAAGCTGCGCCTTTTCTTCCGCAGACATTCCCGTTTCCGTGGCGGCAAATAGTTGAGCAACAGGGCGAACGATCAAGATCCCAATGACGGACAATACAACGCCGATTGCCACGGTTGCATAGATGAGCATGGAAAAAATGCGGTTTGCGCGCGCACCGTCCCCCTCTCCCAGAGCTTTGGAAACCACGGCGTTCCCGCCCGTGCCGAGCATAAACCCCACCGATCCCAAAATCATGATTAAAGGATAAATCAGATTGAGTGCGGCAAAAGGAATTTCCCCTGCAAAATTAGATACAAAAAAGCCGTCCACGATACCGTACACCGAAATGAACACCATCATCACGATAGACGGTAAAACGAATTTTAACAGCTTTTTATAGGTAAAATGTTCAGATAAATGAATTCTCTCTTCCATAGTTTTTTCCATAGAAAACCAGACTGCCTGAGCAGTCGGGTTTTGCTTTTTCAATCTCGGATTATTTATCCAAATCAAGCAAATCTTGATATTTCTTCTGGAAACGCTGCACGGTGTTATCGTTCACGTATTCGAGAAGAACTTTGTTCTGTACTTCGGAAGCATAGTTTGCATATGCAGATTCTTTCACCGATTCGTAGAACAGGTTGGAGAAGGTACCTTCCTTGTCCTTATCGTCTGCCACGTAACCGCCGTACACGTCGCCGTCTGCGCCGATATAACCGTTCTTATAGCTGAACGAGCAATATACGATATGCCAGCCGTAGTCGGTTGCACAAACCATGTAGTTGCCTACACCTCTCTTGACAACTTCCTGTGCCGCATATTCAAATTCTTTTACGAAGTCCGTACCGTAAGGCGATACCGAATAGCCCATGTAGGTGTTCAAGCAGCCCGTATCCGTGCTGTATGCGAACATGAGTTCGTTAACGGCGGAAAGCGCTTTGTACTGCTCGGTTTCGGGATTGAAGAAACCTGCTGCTTTCTGTTCTTCGGTGAAGTTTACCTGCCCTTCGTAGTAAACGAAATTGCTATAATCAATTTCACCTGTATGCTCGTCCGTATATTGCGTAGTCGCATAATAGTCGTGCGCCGTATTGCCGATCGCACTGCTCAGCATCGTCGTCGTAACGCTCGCCGTCGTAGCGATGTGGCTTTCAAACTCGGTAATAAACTCGTCGATAGAAAGGCTGTCTGCCTTTACTTCCCATTCGCCGCCCGTCTTATCTACCGTACCGTTGAAGGGATACGTACCCGCGTACTGCGTAAGCTTTTCGTACTTCGAGTTCTCGTCCAAGTTTTCTTGGAAGAAGTAAATGGGGCTGCCGTCCGTATAATCTTCGTCAAGAATGTTGGAATGGTTCGCGTGGTCGTGTTCGGAAATCCAGCTGCCGCGCTGATCCTTGCCCTTGATATCGTCGAGAATATCTCTTCTCGCCATATACAACTGGCTGGTGCTAAGGCCTCTGTTCTTCGCTTCGGTATAGCGCACGTTTTGGCTGGTCGAGAAAGGAAGCAAAATGTTATATACGTAACCAAAGCCTTCCAACCCGTACAGGATAAAGGAGTCCTTGGACGCGCCGTCGATCGCCGTGGCGAACGCCGAGAAATCTTCTTCGTAATCGCGAACGTTCTGCGCTTTATACGCGTCGTATTTCGCCTTCATGTAATCTTCCGTCAATTCTTTGTTAACTTCTTCTTTTAAGGAATCGAAATACTTATTGATCAAGCTCCGTTCCAAAAGGGAAGAAAGCTCGATATAGTAGTAGTCGAGCGTTTCCACGTCCGAAATATCTTCGACTTTTCCGTCGGAATTATCAAGATCGACCAAGTTATAGCCTTGCAGGTTGGTAAGGAAGTCGTTATACGCTTTCTGTCTGCTCGTTACCGTAGAACCGTCGATAGGTTCATAGTTATGGCATTCGCTGAGTGCGTTACGCCCCGTCCAAACACTGTAATCGGTGGTGTAGTAATCTTCCTTTTCGGTATCTACACCCGTGGGAAGAGTGCGCGCCTGTTCGTGATCGTGCTCTTCGGAGTCCGCTTTCACGTATTCTTCTTCCATGGAATCCAAGGAATCGTTGAAGGATTTTTTCAGCGTGTAAACGGTTTCGTCGTATTCTTCGTCTTTTGTCCCGCCTTCCGTAAGGAAATATTTTAAAGTGAGCACTTCGGGATATTTTTCATACTGCGCTTTTACCGTATCCTTTATCCCCGTTTTTTGCTCCGCAACGTACGTTTCAAGCCCCGCTACGCTAAGCGAAGAATTGTTGCTAAGATAATATGCAACGGCGTACTGTACCATAGTTTCCGTATTGATAAGGCTATCCAAGAGCATGTTAAAGGTTGCTTCATAGGTATAACCGTAGTTTTGCACGTATTGATATCCGGTGCTCAAAAACGAAGAAATAAGGTCGCGTTTTTTAATGTCTTTCGACATTTTCCCAACGACTTTTGCCACGTCGTCCGCACAGTCCTTGTAGGCGGAAGTGGGCTTTTTCAACTGAGAAGTGATATCTACCGTAGCCACGGTCTGTTCCAGATCCTTCTGGTTATCCGTGGTGATAAATCCGCAACCCGTTGCCCCCACCGTGAGCGCAATGCCCATAAGCAAAGCCGTCGTCTTTTTGATAGTGTGTTTTTTGTTCATAAAATCGCTCCGATTTTTTATCCTGCTATTGCAGTAGCCGAAAACGCGGAAAAGCGCACTTTCCCCTATTCTCGAATACTACCAAGCTATATTATACCTTATTTTTATAGAAAGTGCAAACGTTTTCACTCATAAACTACGCGAAAGTTAACGCAAATTTCAAAAATTTTGTCATTTCCGCCATCAGCTCCGCCCCGTCCCGCTTGCCGAAGAACTCGATAACGGGCGCTTCGGACATATTCAGGCGCACTCTGCCTTCGTATTTATCCATCGCCGCGAGAATCCCCTTTTCACCCAGCGATTGCAAAGTGGGGAACTCCAACGCGCCGACCCCTTTCACCAAAGAGATTTTTTTCACGTGAAATTTCGCCGCATAGCTTTTCAAAACGGCGATTACGAGCAAATTCTCCACCGCGCGGGGCAGCTCCCCGTAGGTGTCGCGAAGAGAGGTATATACCCGCTTATAATCGGCGATTGTGGAAATTTCCGCGATCTGTTTATAGCAATCCAAACGTCCTGCCGAAGATTCGATATAATGTTCGGAAATATAGGCGTTGACGCGGATATCCAGCTCCGCTACCGTCTGCGTTTCGCCCGTCAATTCTTCCTTTAAGAGCTTGGAATACAGCTCGTAGCCCACTTTATCCATATGCCCGTGCTGTTCTGCGCCGAGCACGTTCCCCGCGCCGCGGATTTCCAGATCCCGCATGGCGAGCTTATACCCCGAACCCAGTTCGGTAAATTCCATAATTGCTTTGAGCCTTGCCGCGGCGCTCTCCGTCATGACCTTCTCTGCTTTGAAGGTGAAATACGCATGCGCAAGCCGCGTCCCCCTGCCCACTCTGCCTTTGAGCTGATAGAGCTGGGAAATTCCCAACTTATCGCTGTCGATCACGATAAGCGTATTCGCGTTGGGCAGGTCTATTCCGTTTTCAATGATCGTGGTCGTAATCAAAATATCCGATCTGCCGCCGTAAAAATCCAACACCGCATTTTCCAACGTCGTCTTTTCCATTCTGCCGTGCGCAACGGAGATTTTCGCTTCGGGTAGCAGGCTTTTAATCTGCGCCGCAAAAGTGAAAATACTCTCCACTTTGTTATAGAGAACGAATACCTGCCCCCCACGTGCAAGCTCTCGAATACACGCGTCGCGAATGAGCGTTTCCGTTTCTTCCACCACGTACGTTTGCACGGGCAAACGCTCGGAGGGCGGGGTCTGAATGGTGGAAATATCCCGTATGCCCGACAGGGACATATGCAAGGTACGGGGAATGGGAGTCGCCGTCATGGTAAGACAGTCGATATCCTTTCTCAAATGCTTGATACGCTCTTTGTGCTCTACCCCGAAGCGCTGTTCCTCGTCCAAAACGAGCAAACCAAGATTTTTAAACTTCACGTCCGCAGAAAGTAAGCGGTGTGTGCCGATGACAAAATCGATCGTACCCTCTTCCAAACCTTTGAGCACCGCCGCCTGTTCCTTAGGGGTATTAAAGCGGTTTAAGCACGCGATCTTCACGCCAAAATCCGCAAACCGCGCCAACGCCGTATTAAAATGCTGGCTACACAAGACGGTGCTCGGACACATGAGCGCCGCTTGCTTGCCCGCCAAAACGCACAGATACACCGCGCGGAAAGCGACTTCCGTTTTACCGAACCCCACGTCGCCGCAAAGCAGGCGGTCCATGACCTTCGGCGAACACATATCCATCTTAATCTCTGCCACAGAGCTGGCTTGATCCAGCGTCAGCTCGTGCGGGAAAGCGTCCTCAAACTCCTGCATGAACACTTCGTTTGCAGGGAATGCGTACCCTCTGTTTTCCGCACGCTCGGCGTAGAGCTGTTTCAAATCGAACGCGAGCTTTTTAAGCGAAGCCTTTACCCGCGCTTTTACCCGCTCGAAATCCGCGCCCCCGATTTTGCTGAGCGTAGGATTGTTATCGCCGACGTACTTCGACAAAACGTCCATACACTCGGCAGGAACGTAGAGCATATCGCCGTCTTTATAGGATACGGCAACGTATTCCTTCGTACCGTCCGTCGTTTCGATTTTCTTCGTGCCGACCGCCTTCCCGATCCCGTGCGTTTCGTGGACAACGAAATCCCCCACCTCGGGCGCAGAGAACATATCCCCGCGTTTTCGTCTTATCCGCTTATTCTCGCGCGGTTTGGTATAGAGATCTCCCGTGCCGATGATCCCGAGCTTGCACTCATGCAA